>JBAXOA010000035.1:0-36495 GCA_037133495.1 Mariniphaga sp.
CCACTCCTGCCACACCGGTCACATCGGTCACGCAACCAACCTGTTCGGTCGCAACCGGAACAATTGCGGTTACCGTCCAGAATGCCGGCGAGACCTACAGTTTTGACAATGGCGCCAGCTTCCAGTCAGTAAACAGCAAATCAGGACTGGCAGCAGGTTCATACAGCATAATCATTAAAAGTACAGGTAGTTGTAACTCGTCGGCTGCTTCGGTAACAATTGATGCACAGCCTGCCACTCCTTCAACACCGGTCACATCGGTCACTCAGCCAACCTGTTCGGTAGCAACCGGAACAATTACGGCTACCGTCCAGAATGCCGGCGAGACCTACAGTTTTGACAATGGGGTAAGCTTCCAGTCGTCCAACATTAAATCAGGACTGGCAGCCGGAACGTATCAGGTGATTATCAAAAGTACAGGTAGTTGTAACTCCGCGGCTGCTTCGGCAACGGTTAATACACAGCCTGCCACTCCTTCGATGCCGGTCACATCGGTCACGCAACCAACCTGTTCGGTCGCAACCGGAACAATTACGGTTACCGTCCAGAATGCCGGCGAGACCTACAGTTTTGACAACGGTGTCGGCTTCCAGTCTTCCAACAGCAAGTCAGGACTGGCAGCAGGTTCATACAGTATAATCATTAAAAGCACAGGTACTTGCAACTCTGTGGCAGCTTCGGCAACGGTTAATACGCAACCTGCCACTCCTTCGACACCGGTCGCATCGGTCACTCAGCCAACCTGTTCGGTAGCAACCGGAACAATTGCGGTTACCGTCCAGAATGCCGGCGAGACTTATAGTTTTGACAATGGCGTCAGCTTTCAGTCATCCAATATTAAATCAGGACTGGTTGCCGGAACGTACAATGTGATCATTAAAAGCACAGGCAATTGCAACTCGGCAGCGGCTTCGGCAACAGTTGATGCACAACCTGCCACTCCTTCAACACCGGTCACTTCAGTCACGCAGCCAACCTGTTCGGTCGCAACTGGAACAATTACGGCTACCGTCCAGAATGCCGGCGAGACCTACAGTTTTGACAATGGGGTAAGCTTCCAGTCGTCCAACATTAAATCAGGACTGGCAGCCGGAACGTATCAGGTGATTATCAAAAGTACAGGTAGTTGCAACTCGACGGCTGCTTCGGCAACGGTTGATGCTCAGCCTGCAACTCCTTCGACGCCGGTCGCTTCGGTTACGCAACCAACCTGTTCGGTCGCAACCGGAACAATTACGGTTACGGTTCAAAATGCAGGCGAGACCTATAGTTTTGACAATGGTGTCACCTTCCAGTCGTCCAATATTAAATCTGGATTGACTGCCGGAACGTACCAGGTAATCATTCAAAGTACAGGCAGTTGCAACTCTACGGCGGCTTCGGCAACGGTTAATACGCAACCTGCCACTCCTTCGACGCCGGTCACTTCGGTTACTCAGCCAACCTGTGCGGTCGCAACCGGAACAATTACGGTTACCGTCCAGAATGCCGGCGAGACCTACAGTTTTGACAACGGTGCAAACTTCCAGTCTGCTAACAGCAAGTCGGGAATAACAGCAGGAACATATCAGGTGATTATCAAAAGTACAGGCAGTTGCAACTCGACGGCAGCTTCAAAAACGCTCAATCCTGTAACCGATTGTGCTCCTGTAGTGGTAAATGATGTAAATTCAATAGCTGAAGACAATCCGGTAAGCGGCAATGTTTCCATCAATGACACCCAAAGTGGCGGCGGCAATAATATCTGGAGTCTGGTCGGTTCAAACGGAGGTGCGGCGCATGGAATCGTAATCATGAATACGGATGGCACCTATACGTACACACCTGATCCGGATTTCAACGGTACGGATCTCTTTAATTACTATTTATGCAACCTGAACGGTGATTGTTCTCAGGCAACAGTCACCATCACGGTCACCCCGGTAAACGATCTGCCTGTTGCAGTAAATAATGCGGTAACAACTCGTGAAGATACCCCAATCACCAATAGTGTAGCCAATAACGACATTCCAAGCGGGGATGGCGGCAATATCTGGAGTCTGAACGGTGTAAACGGAGGCGCTGCACATGGCACAGTCACTATGACTGCTGACGGCAGCTATATTTATACTCCAACAACCGGCTTCTTTGGTTCAGATGCCTTTACTTACCACCTATGCGATGTAAACAACGACTGCTCAACAGCAACAGTCAATGTGACCGTAAATAATGATACCGATGGAATACTGGCAGTCAATGATGCCATCTCCACCAATGAAGATTCAGCCATTACAGGCAATGCTTCCAGCAATGATACCCCAAGCAGTGAGGGCGGAAATACCTGGACGCTGGTCGGATTAAATGGCGGTGCGACTCATGGTATTGTGATCCTTGCCGCCAACGGAAGTTACATCTATACTCCTGATGCCAATTACAATGGGACAGATATTTTTACTTACCAGTTATGCGACCTTGACGGTGATTGTTCAGTGGCAACTGTTACAATAACTGTTTCAAGTGTGAATGATCTGCCTATTGCAGTAAATGATATTTCCGGCGCACGCGAGGATACCGAGTTACGCGGAAGTGTTGCCGGAAATGATACGCCAAGTGGTGACGGAGGAAATACATGGACACTGGCCGGATTAAATGGCGGTGCAGCCCATAGCATCATTACGATGAATGCTGATGGTGGTTATACCTGCATCCCTTATGCCAATTATTTTGGATCAGACATCTTTACATACAAATTGTGTGATGCAAACGGAGATTGTTCAACTGCAACCGTAACAATTACTGTCGACCCGGTAAATGATCCTCCGGTGATCAATGCGTCACCTCTCGCTCAGTCGATGATTGAGGATGGCGGCACCATTATCCTGGATATTCCGGGCAATACCACCAACTACGACGGTGATGTACTTACAACCTCGATTGTGCAGCCTGCTGTGCATGGAACTGTTACTATTGATAGTTCAGGGAAACTTTTGTATACCCCAAATGTCAATTACAACGGAGTAGAGACCTTTACCTATCGGGTTTGCGATAACGGCACACCTTCACTTTGCGCAACGGGTACGATAACCATCACTGTCACGCCTGTAAACGATGCACCTGTAGCCGTAAATGATGTGGCAACGATCGCCGAAGATGGCGTTCTGAACGGCACTTCATTGCTGGCCAACGACAGTGATCCGGAAGGAAACACATTGATTATCAATACAACACCAAAGATCGGTCCATTATTTGGAACGCTGATTATCAATTCGAACGGAACCTATACATATACTCCGGCAGCCAACTACAACGGCACCGATTCATTCACGTACGAAGTCTGTGACAATGGGATCCCTTCATTATGCACTACTGCAACTGTAACTATCACAGTCACTTCAGTAAACGATTTGCCGGTCGCCAATAATGATGCGGCGAATGCCCACATTGACAAAGAGTTGAATGGTTCGGTATCCCAAAATGATGTCACAAGTGGTGACGGGGGAAATGTCTGGTCAGTTGTAACGCCTTCTTCAAACGGGACGCTGCTGTTCAATACAGACGGGAGTTATACCTACACGCCTAATTTGAATTACAGCGGGGATGATTCCTTTACATACAAGCTTTGCGATGCAAACGGCGACTGCAGTCAGGCTGTGGTAACAATTAAAGTTGAGGATGCTGTCCTTCCGAACCAGGTATTTACACCAAATAACGACGGACAGAACGATACCTTCCTCATTCCGGGCATTGAACTTTATCCGAATAATGTTTTAACAGTCTATAATCGCTGGGGAAATGTGGTTTACCAAAAATCGGGTTATAAAAATGAGTGGGATGGTTTTTCCAATATGACGAAAGTAGGAAATGCACCTCTTCCGATAGGGACCTATTTCTATGTGCTGAAATATGGAAATCAGCAGCACAAAACAGGTTTTGTTTATCTGGACAGGTAGTATTAATTATTAAAAGACGAGACGGATGACACGATACAGAAAATTTAATCTGAGTAAAAGCATTTTAATTGCCGTGATACTCTTCAGCTTTGCAGAAAGGTCATTGGCCCAGCAAGATCCTATGTTTACCCAGTATATGCACAATGCGGTATCCATCAATCCTGCATATGCCGGAAGCAGGGGGACTTTAAATTTTGTTGCTATGGACAGGCTTCAGTGGGTGGGTATCGAAGGGGCGCCAAAAACAATCACCTTTTCGGTCAATAGTCCGCTGATGGGATATAATGTTGGTATCGGACTGAGCGTACTTCACGATGAGATCGGACCGACAAAACAGACAGGCATTTATGCCGACTATGCATACCACCTGAAGATGAGCGATGCTGTAAAATTGTCCTTTGGAATAAAAGGTGGCGTAAATTTGTATGATGTCAATCTTTCGGATTTACGTGGAGCACAAAATGACAGTTATGTTTCACTTTATGGAATTCGAAAGATGGTACTTCCCAATTTTGGAGTAGGAAGTTACCTCTATTCCGATAGGTTCTATATAGGATTATCCATTCCAAAGATCCTGCAAAACAGCTTATCAGATGATAAAAATACGACCATAACAGCCAACAAGGAACAGCGGCATCTTTTCTTAACAGGAGGGATTGTATTCGATATATCCGAAAATATAAAATTCAAACCCTCTTCCACAATACGAATGGTGAGCGGAGCCCCTGTTTCAATAGAGCTTTCGGGTGCCATCCTACTACAGGACAAGCTGTGGATAGGCGGAATGTGCAGGTTTGGGGATGCCCTTGGCGCCATGGTGAAATTTGATGTAACCAGGCAGCTCAGTATTGGATATTCGTATGATATGACACAATCGGGACTCCGGCCGTACAGTCTGGGAACCCATGAAATCTACTTCAGCTACGACATAGCTTTTCGAAACAGAAAAATTTTATCACCTCGTTACTTTTAGAAATAACCTTAGCTATGATAGTAAAAATCATCAAAATAGCCGTTCCGATCCTGATCCTTTTTACAGCTGTTATCTTGCCGGCTGTCACCTCGGCTCAATCAGTAAGCGAAAAGAAGGCAGATCAGTATTACGAAAATTTCGCTTACAGCAAGGCTGCTGAGGGATATCAGAAATTGTATGAATCAGATAGTGCCAACGTAAAATATATTCAGCGATTGGCTTATTGCTTCGATAAGATGCTGAACTACCCGAAAGCGCTCTTTTTTTATGAGCGATTGGTTCAATCGAATCAACATCAGCCATCGGATCTGTACCAATACACTCAATTACTGAGAATTGCCAACAGAATTGATGATTATAAAATCGGACTTCAGAAATTCCTTATCGAAGCACCCGGAGATCAAAGGGCAATAAAACAATTGGATAATATCCCGCAGCTGAGAAAATTAAGTTCTAATCTTCGGAATTTTACTATTAATAATTTGGCGGGGAATACCAGGTTCATGGATATTTGTCCCACATTTTACAAAGACAGGCTTGTTTATTCCTCCGCCAAGGACAGCTTTTCGATGATTAAAAATACCTATGCCTGGAACAATCAGCCGTTTCTGGATTTGTATGTCTCGCAACCCGGTGTTTCTCCTGATCTGACCAGTGACGAACCATTTTCAAAAGCGCTCAATTCAAGATTTCATGAAGGGCCTGTTTGCTTCAGCACCGATTTTAAAACTATTTATTTCACGCGCAACAGCTTTATCAACGGAAAGATCACAAAAACTCCTGAGGGTATAAATAATCTGAAAATTTTCATATCCACTTTTGATGGCAAAAAATGGGGAAACATTAATGGTCTGGCCTTTAACAGCGACAGCTATTCGGTAGGACATCCTGCACTTTCACCGGATAATAAAACCCTGTATTTTGTTTCAGATATGCCCGGAGGATTTGGGGAAACAGATCTTTATAAATCGGATTGGCACGATGGTGCATGGGGAAAGCCTATAAACTTAGGCGAATCTGTCAATACTGCCGGAAAAGAAATGTTTCCTTATATGGATACTGATGGAATACTCTATTTCGCTTCAAACGGCCATCCCGGGATCGGAGGACTGGATATTTATGCCTCTAAAGCAGACGACGCCGGGAAATTTCTGGTAGTCAACCTAGGTGCTCCCATTAATTCGCCCTATGATGATTTCGGCTTTGTAATCCATAAAGACTCCCTGACAGGATTTCTTAGCTCAAACCGTCCGGGTGGCAAAGGAGATGATGACAACTATGCCTTTAAGATAAATAAAATTGATTTAAAAGTGATTAGTTACGACGATCACACTAAAAAAATATTACCTGGCACACAAATTTCTCTTTTAGATAGTAGTGGCGCTGTAATAGACGCTAAAATTTCTGATCAGAGCGGTGCAGCAGAATTTACGGTAAAGCCTGGAGCAGGGTATCATTTGTTAGCCGTACAGAAAACCTATTTATCCGGAAATATCACAGTGATGATCCAGCCCGCATTACCAGATTTCAAGCAGGAAGTTGCCATAAACCTCAAGCATGGATTTCCTTATCTGGTTTTAAAAGTAGTTGACAAGGAAACGGGAAAAATCATCACCAACGCTACTGTTAATCTCGAAGAAGGGAAATATGATCCGTCTGAATTTGAAAACATCAACGGAATTCTGCGCATGAAGCTCAATAAAACATCAGATTATTCGATATTGGCCTCTGCAACTGACTATTTTGAAAATACGATAAACATTTCTGCCTTAGACAAAGTTCCAGGAGAATATCCAATGACCCTTGAGCTCGAAAAAATCACCTCTAACAAGCAGTTTGTGATTTATTACGATTTAAACAAGGCAGATATCCGTGCCGATGCCACCTCTGTTTTAAATAAGTTAGGCAAATTATTAGTAAAATATCCGGAATTTGCGATCAAGATAAGCTCACACGCAGATTCCCGGGCATCCGTATTGTATAATCAGTCATTATCTCAACGGCGATCAACATCTGTTCTAAATTACCTTATTGAGCACGACATTGACAAAAACAGGGTGCAGATCGCGAATTACGGAAAGATGCAGTTGGTAAATAATTGTGGCGATGGAGTAGCATGTCCTGAAGAACAACATCAGGCCAACCGCCGTTCAGTAATTGAATTGCTGATGCCATAGTGCGGGTGGACAAAAAGGATTAAAGGGATTCGTTGAGTGATAAGGGAAGAACCGTATTGGCACTAAAACAAGGTAATTGGGTTGATTCTTAAAAAATCTTCAATTCCAATCCCTCCTGTGCCCACCAGTAAAATACGGTAAGGATGAAATTTCTGAGCAAATACGTTCATGCCATGATTGGCTGCTCTTCTGCCACTTTTTACCTCTATGGCTATCACTTTTCCGTTCTTTTCAAGTACAAAATCAACTTCTGAATTGGATTCTCTCCAATAAGAAATTTGATACCGTTCAGAAATAGAATGATTCAATAAATGAGCACCAACCGAAGACTCCACCAAACGACCCCATTCTTTTGGATTGACCACTGCATCAGAAAATTTGATGTTGGCCTGAGCGCTCAGCAACGCATTGTTATAGACGTGAAATTTAGGACTTGACGAGCGCTTTCTGATCACATTTCCGGCATATTTCTCTAATCCTCCCAGAAGTCCGGAATCGGAGAGTAAATTCAGGTAGTGAGATAAAGTAGTCGTATTCCCAGCATCCTGGAGTTCTCCCATCAGTTTGGTATAGGAGAGAATTTGCCCCGAATAAAGTGATCCTATTTCAAAGAGCCGTTTCAGCAGTGCAGGTTTGTCAACACGGGTAAGCATTAAAATGTCTTTGCTTATGCTTGTTTCAATCAGCGCGTCTTTGATGTAGTTTTTCCAACGATCTTCATCCTTAAGCAACAAAGCAGATCCGGGATATCCTCCAAAATAAATATATTGCTCAATCGTCCATTCGAAAGCAGCCTCCATTTCTGAAAACGACCAATGATTCATATAAAATGTCTCAAATCGTCCTGCCAACGACTCTCTCAATCCTTTCTGAATCAGTAAACGCGACGAACCCAACAAAACGACTTTAAGATTCGTCCCTTCCCGCGTGTCCCTATCCCACTGCAGCTTGACAAGCTCACTTGAATGAAGTTTCGTTGTTCGTCTAATCTTTTTTTAAATTGCTCAGTATGTGACCGTTCAATCATAAGTCAATATTTTACTCAATATGATGAATGTTTTTACTCAATATATAAAGTAAATTTACTCAATATATACGGATAATCCAAATAATTGAATGGAATTGCGGTTTTAACTAAGCTCTACAAGTTGGATACCCTTGCAGATGGCATCCAGAATTAAATAGAACAGGTAAATTATTGTACTGCATCAAGCCAACCGCTGTTCCGTCATTGAACTGCTAATGTCTTAATCGAGGAGGATAAAACCTAAATAGAGTGTGACCTTTTCCGATTGGTATGCTAAAAAAGCAGCAGTCTCATTTTTTCTTTATTGCTTGTTTATTGATCGGTGCGGAAGTGTGTCGCCCTTGATAAAACCACATAATGAAGCGGTTGGCGTAGTCTTCTTCCGATTTTGGAAGTATTGGAGCTCCATCCCGCTCGCCCAGGGGGCCATGTCCTCCCGAATTGAGCAGGTAATAGACGGTATTGACACCCTTGGATTTTAGTGCCTCATAATAGCGCTTAGAATTGTTGTAGTTTACCGTCCCATCTTTGATGGAATGGGCAAGGAAAGCAGGAGGTGAATTGGGTGTGACATGCTCATCGAGGGAGAGCTTGTCTATCAAAGCTGGATCAGGGTTATTGCCCAAAAGGCTCATCCTGCTCCCTAGGTGGGTGAGTGAGTCTCGCATGGATATAACGGGGCAGACCAGCACGGAGTAGGCAGGACGGGCATCTATCCTGTCTTTCTTATCTATCTGTTTTTTTCCAAACGACTCTGAGTAATATACACTTATAGACCCAGCAAGATGTCCTCCTGCAGAATATCCCCAGACTCCGATATCCTTCTTGTCGTACCCCAGCTTATTGGAGAGGGAGCGGGCCAGGCGCAAAGCCCTCTGCGCATCCCAAAAGGGAACAGGGTGAGGGGCGGCAGGGGTACAGCGGTAACGGACAATGAAAACAGTGAATCCCTTGGCCAGAAGGAATGCTGCAGTCCCGTAACCATCGGGCATATAAACAAAGCCATAGCCGCCACCTGGATAAATCACGATTGCTTTCCCATTCGATTGATTTGCAGACGGACGATATAGCTGCATCAGGGGAACAAGATTATGGGTATTGCCGGAATAAGTACCGTTATTCTTTATCTCCGTATAAATGGAGTCGATCAAAAGGTTAGCAGAATGCGAGGTATCGGCGGCCGGGATGCTACGGCGCGGCCACAACGGATAAGTGCGATCGACCGGAAGAGGTTTGAAGGGAGATTTGAGTTGACTTTTTGCCTGATAACCTCCAGCAAATAGGAGGAGAATTAAAAATAAACTTCGGGTGATGGCAGATATTAAATGTCTCATGCGTAAAATAAATATTATGGATATCAAGTTATTAAAGTCAAAACACATCGCTTTATTATGCTTTCGCTTTACTCTTTGAAATAAAACCCTAATCTGCCAATTGTTTTCTAAAAAAAGACAAGAGTTCGGGAAGGTCAATTTCATGCGCCCCTTTGTGAACATCCAGATTAAGATTTTCAGGTCGCTGGTAATCCCAATAAATTACTTCAATCTCTTTTAATGCTTCACGTGCAATAGGGACGGTAAAATTTTTAACAGGTTCTTTTAACCCATTTTGACATTGTAAGGCACGGGGCGCTATAAGGGAATAAATATCGGCATAATCGACTAATTGCCTTAATCCCGGAAATTTCCAGCACAGACAGTGGTTTTTCTCCATTTGGTCCATTTTCGTCAAAAACCCTGCACTTAGCGTAGCCTGTATCCGTTTATCCAACGCACCAATCCACATCGCCATTTCACCTCCCAGTGAGAGCCCGCCACAACCTATTCTGGTTTTATTCACTTCTGTCAGCGATTCCAGATAGTCGACGCAGCGAATCAAGTCCCAAAGCCGTTCACCCATAAGCAGCCGCCCTTCTTCGTAAACGTTGTGCTGGCTGACCATGCAGGCAATCGTGACAAAATTCCGGGAAGCCAAAGCGTCTGCAAAACCTTTAAAATTTGATTCTTTCTCATACACACTTCTATCCTTACCGCCATGACCATGGATACAAACCACCGCAGGCCATGGACCCGTTGAATTTTTCGGAAAGGTTACAATCAGGCGAATCCTGCGGCCCGGGGTAGAATTAATCTCCACTTCCTTTAAAAGGTAATCTCCTTTGTCCTGTGAATTTAGTTCCTTTGGATTTAAGGCAATGCTTTCCTTTTCGGATAATAATTCGTCAAGTTTGAGCAGACTAAAAAGCCTATGCCGGACGTTTTCCTGCCAGTTCATCGCAGCATCTGACGAACGGCTGGAATATTTCATTGTACGCAGTGTATCTGTTCCGGCAAATGATGCATGACCAATGCAGAAAAGGAAGACAATTAATAAAATCAGTAATCTTTTCATGTGAATAAACTTTTAATTTAGTGCATTATATCTTTCAAATAACTTAGTTTTTTCAAATTTATAGTGCTTCTTCCTCTTTAGTACCCGTTTTAGTTTTTTTCGGACCGTAATCTTTCAGGTTAGCATGTTCGTCGAAAGGATTGAAGTACAGGCCAAACTCAGATATCAGGGGAGTTGTAAGGGCATCTTCAATAACTAATCTGAACTTTTGAGCAGTGATGGCAGGGAAACGTATCAAACATTTGTATCCTATTGTGAAACCTTCATAAATCACTTCCCATTTATTGTTCCTGCTTAAGTATTCCACTTTGAATTTACTTATTCTTTGTCCCATATAAACAGGTTCCTGTAGCTCCAAAAGATTAACTGTTTTACCTTTACCAAGATCAACTTCCAATGTTCCCGTGAAATTCTGGTATTCGCCTGCCCAGTAGGTATTCGGGTCTCCATCGGTAATTTTACTGGCAGCAAACCGCTTATCGTTTTTCCATGTTTTGTCTGCAGTGACTTTCTTCTTACCAGCAAAATTATTTGCAAAGATTATTTTAAGATCCTTATCTAGTTGTCTGACAGCATCTACCTGGTCCTGAGGAATAAGGCCGTTCCGATTGGGTGCCAGACCCAACATCATTGTACATCCTCCTCCCACCGAGGTGAAATAGATGTCTCTTACCTCCTGTGGAGCGCGTGCTTTGCTGCCGGGATTCCAGAACCAGCCGTTCAGAATTGAAGTGTTCGCTTCCTTTGGTCTATATTGTAAAACTTCGATGGCCTTATAGTTGCCTTCACTTCCTTCTTTAACACTTTCTTCATCCTCTTTTGTATAAGTATGGCCGAAGTACGCAACAGGTATCTTTCCAGGTTTGCTTCCCGATAGGGTTGCTAAAGGTACAGATACAAAGTTCCAGTTCACTTTTGGGCTTACTGCGTTTTCGTTACCGACCCCGCCAATATCCGGGCCCATCATCTGAATCAAAGCATCCGGAGCATATTTCCTGATCACTTTATAATATTCGGCCCAGGCGTACGGAGTCCGGCACAATGCATTCTTCCCTCCGGAGGCACCATCAAACCAAAATCCCCTGACAGGGCCATACTCTGTCATTAGCTCAACTAACTGATTGATAAAATAATTGTTATACGCTTCT
Source organism: Mariniphaga sp. (assembly GCA_037133495.1). Classification (GTDB taxonomy): domain Bacteria; phylum Bacteroidota; class Bacteroidia; order Bacteroidales; family Prolixibacteraceae; genus JAAFHB01. The sequence continues at coordinate 11,646 of JBAXOA010000035.1, forward strand.
GTATTGTATCTTTTATCGTGCCTGTCCCACGGTGAAAGATAAAAAGAGATATTGACCCCATACTTTTTGCAGGCGTTTGTAAAATCTCTTACCACATCTCCCTTGCCGTCTCTCCATCTGGAGTTTTTTACCGAATGTTCAGTATATTTACTTGGCCACAGACAAAAACCGTCATGATGTTTCACAGTCAGGCATATGGTGTTATACCCGTTTCCCTTGGCAAGTTTTACCCACTGTTCACAGTCCAGGCCTATCGGATTAAAAACATCAGGATCTTCTGTTCCATCACCCCATCCTTTACCGGTATATGTATTAACTGAAAAGTGGATAAACATTTGCTTCTCCATGCGTTGGTACTTCAACTGCAAATCGGTTGGCAGCGGGGATACTGCCGGCGGCCCTCCTTCTTTTTGATGTAAAACATCCCAAATATTCCCTTTCTGAGCCAGTATACAAGGAACAAATAACATTACAAGAGTTAGAATTAATAGTGTCCGCTTCATTAATTAAACTTTTTAGATTAACAACTTTAATTTACAAAACGATACATCTGCCTCAGATTTTCAACGGTGCGGAATATCACGTTGATTTTAGAATCTGAAACTTTGTCGTCCATATTTATACAGCACAAACCTGTTAGCCAAGGATCATCAGAATCGGTTACCAGACCGATTATGGTTTTTTCGAGTTCCTCATCTGTAAAACTGTTTATGGTTACAGGATCGAGCCTGACATTTAAAAAGGTTTGCGGTAAATATTTGCGCAACACTTTTATATCTCCTCCCCAACCGACATCAAGAAAATCGAGGTTTTCAATTTTACTGAAAGAATCTGCATACCTGTGAGGATCCTTTCCGCAATAGTGGATGCCATAGGGCCGGTATTTCTGACTCCAGGCAATATCAACCGGCATCAGAAATTCTTCATACTGTTCTGTGGATATCATGGTATGGGAGCATTCCGAGTGAAGGAATACAGGTTTTTCGATGTGCCGGACATTACGGTTTACCGAGATTGAAGTAGTCCCGGTCTGGCTGCTAATACCCGATACAAATCGCTCGATAACGTCTGAGATCAGCAAAAACTGTTTCTTTGTTTCTTCAGGCCGGATATAAAAATCGGTAAAAACCTTTTCACCAATCAGATCCAAAGCGATATTCAGCACACCTCCCCAATTGATGTCACCTGTAAGATAACCGTAACGGGATTTTAGTTTGTCCTGAAGATTGAGCAGTTTTTTAAAAACATCAGAATTAAAGGCTTTTCCCTGATCGATTTCCAGCTTATCCATTAAGGCGGGTATAACCTGAGGTGGTGAATCTTCCTGGTAAATCACGCGGCAGCCAAGCATTTCCTGAAGAATATAGCCTGAGGCATTGTGAACCGCTCCTATCAACGGTAAATTTTTGTTCCGATCTTCCCCTAATCCAAATTGTCCAAACCGTTCATAAAGCAGTTTTTCCATTTGTTTTTCAGCCTCTACACGTTTAAGTGGGTGGTAGAAAAAATCTTCATCGAAGACGATACCTCCGTTCTCATGCCACCAGGATGGATGAAAGACAATGTCCACCGGAAGTAGCTGAGAACAGATATATTGATTTTTATTATTTAGCTTCATGTTTTTTTAGAAAAAGGATATCTCAGTTATCTTTTTTTAGAAAATTTTTGTATTTCCCCCACCATTGGTTAATTCAATATCCATGTTAGGTCTGTTTTTTTTCCATGCACCAGCTGTGAAATCGGGTATTTCAATTGCACCCGAGCGGTTATTGACCGACCACTCGCTCAAAGGTATTATAGAACTCCATGTGGCTGCATCATAGACATTCTGATCTAGCGGCAGACCATTGTGCAGGCAGTCTATTAAATGCCAATCTTCCATTAAGTCGCCCCCGCCATGACCACTACTCTTGGTAATTTCACCGACTCGTTTGTAAATATTCGGGGTATATTTTTCAATCAGGGAGTCACATTCCCGCTGAGAAACCCAGGCACCATTCTCCCCTGAAATCCGGGGAGGATCGGGAAATTGCAAAGAAGAACCTTTGGTTCCGTAAACGCCGTTTATGCAGTTATGGCGACGTGGTGATGTTCCATCATGCTGTAACATAATTGAGCGGCCTTTAACTGTTTTTATAAGGGTGGTATTCATGTTACCACGATAATCTTTCCCAACGTAAGGTTTAAAGAGGTCATTTTTCTCAGCAAGCTCTTTTGATTTTGCAGCCATCTTAAAGTCATTACTTTCTAATGATACCAGATAATCGAGCCTGTCACCACAGTTTATATTCATAAGCTGGCATATATGACCTAACCCATGTGTAGGATAAAAGTTGCCCTTTCTATTGGCATACATTTTCAACCACCACATATCCCAGTAGCCATTTGTATTGTAGTTATTTTCCATCTTACTGTCGATGTAGGCGCAATCACCATGAACCAGTTCTCCAAAAAAACCTTGCCGTGCCATGTTTAGCGTAACCATTTCGAAAATACCGTAAACGTAATTCTCCATCATCATACAGTGTCTGCCGGTACGCTCGGCTGTTTCCACCAATTTCCAACATTCTTCAAGCGAGCCTGCCGCAGGAACTTCTGTCGCAACATGTTTTCCGTGCTCCATGGCATAAATTGCCATCTCAGCGTGCATGTACCACGGAGTTGTGATGTATACCAAATCAATATCGTTCCGTTCACAAAGTTTTTTCCACTCATTTACACCACCGGAATAAATGTCTGGTTTATGGGCGGAGTTTTCCAATGATTTCTTTACTGCTTCCGCCTTTTCAGGTCGCAAATCGCACAAAGCTTTTATTTCTACTCTCTCTATTCTTTTCATGGTGTCTACATGTCTGGGACCTCTGTTCCCGAGACCAATAAGGCCAATCCGAACGGTTTCTAACTTTGGCGCCGCAAAACCTGACATATTCATATGCTGAACGTGCGATTTTTGCAGATGCATGTTACGTTGTGGCAAGTCGGTAAAATTGCGACTTCTGATTTCATCTGCTACACTCTTTAAGTTGCCTGCTGCCAGAGTAAGGCCGGTCAATCCTGTCATTCTCAAGAAATTTCTCCGACTGTTTTCCATAATAAAAAGATTTTAAAAGTTTTTAAAAATACAATTTTCAATCCTAAGTTTACTTTTTGAAAACTGGGATTGTGCTCTTTTATCCTTTGATTTTTCGACATTTATCTTAAAATAGGTGCTTTTTGCAGATTTAGTATAATCGACAAAATGAGAACGTCCCAACCTCTTTTATGAAGTGGCTCAGCAGGCGGTGGCTTTCGTGAATACAGTCCCAGACGAGGAGTTATTGGTTGGGTAACGGATATTGCTTTTAATAACGGGCTGTTCTGTCTAATCTTGCTTATATCCTCAAAACCTTCCTCAATGGCAATTTTTACGATCTGGACATTACCTTTTGAAGCGTGTATTCACTTATCATTGAAGTGATCTTCTGAAACACCCATAAATCTGCCCTACGCAAGCACGAATGAAGATGACTCAGGTGTTCCCTCACACAATTAAAAAAAATTATCTTCTGATGAAAAGTCTGAAAACAAAAGGGTGTGCACTCATGGAGCCTAATAAATGCAGTACAGATCCGGGAATCGCTTTGTGCATATTCAAGTTCCCGATAGTCACATATTTTATATATTGCAGGCAGACTCTAAAAACTCCCGGATTCCGTTGCAGAGATCCGGGAGTATCGCTTTCTGATTGAATCTGAAAAGCAAGTTATTTCACTTCTTTCAATCGAAACACACCTCGCCAATTTAAACTGTTTGGAAAAGTATTGGCAGCAGGAACATTAGTAGTTGTATAAACAATTGAATCGTTTGTGGCGGTGTAGTTTCCACCATGATTGGTGAAATCCAGCGGCACAGAGCCACTGGCAATTCCTGCAAAGTAATGAATAAGAAGTTTGCCGGCACTGTCAACTGTGTACTGGGATAATGGATAGGTCGTAACGGGGTAACCCGGAGTCATCATCTTAAAGCCCTTTGATGACAGAAAAATAAATACAACATCCTGTTTTACGATTGTTCCGACTTTGGTAAAAGTTCCTCTGAAAACCTTTGCAACCAGTCCATTAGACATATCTTTTTTATCAAATGCCAGATAAGTAGTGTCAGTAAGATTAAAATTAAGATTTCTGTTGCTGTAATTAATCTCACCCTTCATCGTTCCCTTGCTTGAGGATAAATTGACAGTTGTCCCATTTAATGTCCATGTCACAGGGTCCGCTGCAGTAATTGTTATCGCAGTACGCAAAGCGTGATTATCGATGGTCATTAGCGTTCCTGTTCCTTCTCCTGTCATTTTCAAAATATATTCAATATCTCCATTGTAGAAATGATTCGTCATAGCGTCATACCAACTTTCTCCGATCCATGTTGTTCCGTTGATCGGAAAGGAATCATTTTCTTTTTTGCAGGAAGTAAACGCCAATGCACTCAGCAGTCCGGTGGCAATGACGAATAATAAATATTTTCTCATAATATATTCATTTTAATATTGTTAATGCTATTTGTAGGTTATAATCCTTTAAAATATTAATTCAATTTAGGATTAAACGGACCACCATAATCTTTACTTTGCTCAACCTTAGGATCAGTTAAAAGAGTTGCAGCCGGAATAGCCTCAAGCGCATTGAGATCTCTGGGATTGAGGACTGTTTTGGTTAGGTCTGCAATTTCAACTTTATCCGTCATTATTTTTAAGTAAAGCTGATCCGGATTTGCTGTGGTTGCCAAAGTATCGCTAAGCGCCTTGTATACGTCTTCAGAAGACAGAGATAAGCTTGATAATTTTGCAAGGACAATGGTAGCGCCATTGCGTGCCACTTTCAATTTTAAAGCATCAACTCCAACCGTATTGATCGTTGACCGAAGTCCATAGAAATAGGTGTAATTACGGAATTCGCTAAATAAAACCCTTCGCTTAATATCCCAGACCCTCTTTCCTTCAAATGCAAATTCAATAAAACGCTCATTCAAAATAACATTAAGCAATGCGTCATGGGTAATAGGTGCCGAAGCGAGACCATAACTTCCATCAAGATTTACAATTCCGGCTCTGCTTCTTATTGGCGTAATGAGGCCTTTTACCTCCGCCCTGTGGGCATCCAGTTCATTGGCGCATTCAGCCAGGTTCAGAAGAATTTCAGCATAGCGGTAGATCGGCCAGTCGGTTGTTAATTTTTCCAGCTCCAGATTATGTAAGGTTGTATCAATCCCTTTTTTCACACAAAATCCGGTTGAGGTATAACCACGTTCAAAGGGTTGATCACCTTTAATGATGCCGCCAAATGTCCATTGGCGACGATTTGGATTGAGAAGAGCCGTTGGATTGGATGGAAATCCAAATCTGCCACCGTTATAGGCAATGGTTTGTTTAAAGCGGGGGTCTCTGTTTTTCCAATAATTAAGACGATTATAAGCATAAGCAGATGTGAGCGTATCCTTTCCATCAGCCATTGTATAGCGTTGTGCCAGATTCCATGTTGGAGAAACATTATCGCTCGATCCGCCCTGGCTCACCGGCCGATTGTTTTTATAGATGCCTGCAGGCGGCGTTGATGTCGGATAAGTAAACTCTTTGGCCCATATCCATTCTTTTTTTGCTCCGGCTTTGTCATAATACATCCCGGTATATGGGGGAGTCGTTCCTCTCCATGTGGTATAGAGTCCATATCCTTTAGAATCTAACCAGGTTTTAATTTCATTGACGGCATTGTATGCATCCTGCCAGTAAGTTTGATTTGGAGTGGTGCAAAATACAGGGCTCGCTTTCCACATCAATACCTCGCTTCTTAGTATCCTGGCAACCGGCCTTGTAATCCTGGATTTATCGTAGCCCGCAATTGCGGCGCCAGGGGCACTTGGTTCGGGTAGGTTAACAATCGCACTATCCAATAATTGAGTAATATAATTAAAACATTCCAACGTTGAATTTCTTGGACGGCCTAATGCTTGTGGATCCGGATTGCTGGCATTAATCACCTCTTTTATAATAGGAACGCCTCCGAAGGACTTTACCAATCTAAAATATTGATGCGCGAGGAAGAACCATGCCTGCCCTTTTAAATACTTCTTTGCAGAATAATTACCCAGATCGACATTTTGAAAAAATAAATTCAGGTTGCGGATATTGGCATAGCATCCGTTAAAAGAGGCCGCAGATGCGATTCCGCTCCCTGCAACTGACATTTGATCGGTGTTAAAGGCTGTCCAGGTATTTTGCTGGTACAATCCCCATTCATCCGTTGCTGGTGCATCCATTTTGGTATAGTCATCCTTGGTCGTATAAAACTGGGTGACGTATTGGGTCGTATAATCCGGATCAGTCCATACCACATCCGGCGTTAGGCTTTTGTACTGAGTAACATCATCAAATACCCTTGAACAAGATGCTAAGCTCATGATGCTTACTAAAAGAATCAAGGCGCTCTTTAATTTTATTTTCATTTTAGCTGTTTTTTTAAGAGTTAATAGAAAGATTCTTTATAGCGTAAAATTGACTCCAACCGAATAGACGCGCAGGATGGGATATCCGGCTGCATCAATACTTTCAGGATCCATATAGCTTGGACATTTCTTGAAAATCATGAAGGCATTTTCGACATTCATATAAAATTTCAATCCCTGAAGCCCAGCTTTACTGAGAATTTTTGCCGGCACTTTATAGCTTAACGACATATTCTTCATTCGAAGAAATGACATGTTATACGTGGTATAGGTATTCGGGTAATCCAACCGGCCTCCGGCCCAATTGGCATGTATGGAGTAAATAGGGCTTGGATGACCGGTGTTAATACTGGAAGGGGTCCATTCGTCAGGCCAAAAATCCGAAACTCTTTCAAAAAGCGAGGTTAGTCCACGCACCTGAGATGCCCAGTAACCACCGGTACCTGCAGCAAGCATACTTAATTCAATATTTCTCCAGGCAATATTAGCATTCAATCCATAAACCAATCTCGGGGATGTGTATTTATCCGGTATGAAAATCATGTCGTCGGTACCATTGTGATTCGAGTTACCATCAGGAGAATTGGCAAAAAGGGTTCCGTTAGATCCACGGAAATCTCTAAGATATAGCATCCCCGGTTCCAACTGTACCTTTTCACTACCTGTCGTATAAGGGGTTGCTCCTACCGCATTTTCGGCAGCTAAAGTCGACGATTCGATTTGTGTTCTGACCACACCAGCTCCTGTTCCATTAATCAGAAGTTCTCTGACACGCAAACGATTCATCGGATGTCCGTTAGGATTATCATAGTCACGGGTTCCCGCTGCAACATCCTGCAAAATAACCTTATTCACACTATGTGCGATATTACCGGTAAGAGATAAGGAAATCTCGCCGATTTTCTGTTGATAATTCGCTGTAAATTCGACTCCCTGGGCGCTTGCTATTCCGTAGTTTACATCGGGCAGACTGGCTCCTACAACTCCGGGAGTCGAGGCAACCCTTGCACCTAAAATATCTGTTGTCCGTTTGTACCATCCTTCAGCCGAGAAGGTCAGAACATTATTCAATATTCCGAAATCGACCCCTACGTTAAGGTTATTATTCTTCTCCCAGGTAATATAGGGATTTGGCACTACAGATGTTTTAAGGGTAGGTAAAATCTCTGCCCCTTCGGTATAATTTGTGCCACCTGCAAAGGAATCCTGCCATTGAAAGGGATTGGTATTGTCGGTCCCGGTAATACCCCACGATGCCCTTAATTTAAAGAAACTTAATACAGACTTTAAAGGCTCAAAAAATGATTCTTTAGAGGCAACCCACGAAGCAGATACTGCAGGAAATGTTCCCCATCTCTTATCCGGAGAAAATTTATACGATCCGTCTCTTCGAATCGTGAAGCCTAACAGATACTTCCCGCTAAAGTCGTAATCAACACGGCCAATCCAAGATGCCATTCCCTCACTAATAGTAATGTCACCGGCTGTCCTTTGGTTCAATATGTCACTGCTTCCTCCACTGATCTGATTATATGATTCCAAAGCATAGCCATACCTGGTTGCACTGATGTAATCAGATTTCCGGCCTCGAAATTCATAGCCGGCAATACCGGATACGTTGTGCAGACCAAAGGAACGTGCATAGGAAAATTGGTAGTTCCCCTGATAACCCATATCTGAACCATAGGTCTGACTTAATCCGGCAGTAGTTTGGTTGGTCATTAACGCCCGGGTCTTCCAGCCACTTGCTGCTGCATAATTAAAATTATCAGTAACAATATGTCGGTCGCTGATGAAATTATAGGTATATGGTGAAACACTCCACAATTTATTTTTTGAATATTTGTTATTATACGAATACTGCACACTTGCGGTTAGCCCTTGTATACCAGGAATCGTGTATTTCATCGTTGCGATAGGATTAAAAAAGGTATTGTTATAGGTTTGAGTACCTCCCTGACCTAAAACGAGTTGTGCCACAATAACATCGAGTGGATACTTCACACCATCAATAATGTTAAAATAAGGACGGGTAGGGTCTCTCATTAACAGCTGAGAAAAAACACCGCCGGAATTACCAGACGGGCCCATATTGTTTTGAAAAACGTCACCTCCCTGATCAGAAGTAAAGTTTGGCCGCGTATTTTTATCCCATTCGGCATTTAGGTTAAGGCTGAATGTTAATCGATCAGTCATCTTCGCATCGATTTTAGCCCTTACCGTATATTTTTCATAATTAACGCTAAAAGAAGGCTGTTCGCTCTTGTTGTAGCTTCCTGACACAAAATATTTAACTTTTTCATTCCCTCCGGTAACAGAGATATTATGATTTTTAAGTCGGGGATTTGACCAAAAATTGCTAAGCGCATCATAAGAATGTGTTTTAAAATACTCTATTTCATTTGGCATAAAATAACGGCTGTCACCAGGAAGTCGCCCAACCAGTTTGTTCCATTTGTTTTCAGACAACGCATAATCATAAGCATTGAGCTGATGAAACAGAATATATGGGGTACTCAGAGAATAAGAATATCCGTATTCAATTCTTGTCTTTCCTGATGTACCGGTTTTAGTAGTAACCAAAAGTACCCCCTCACCGGCTTTCATCCCGTATATAGCAGATGAAGCAGCATCTTTCAGCACACTTACGCTGGCAATATCATTAGGATTTAAAGCCTGGAATGCATCAATGTCTGCCACAACTCCGTCAATAACATAAAGAACCCCTGCTCCTGCTTTCCATGAAGATACCTCACGAACCCTAATAGTTGGCAAAACGCCAGGCAAGGAAGTGGTGGAGGAAACCCGGACTCCGGTTGCAAGTCCTGCTAAAAGCATCAGCGGAGAAGTAGTGGTACGATCTGCCAATTTTTTTCCCTGTACAGCTGAAATTGAGCCAGTTAATTTTTCCCGGGTGGTTGTTACACCATATCCCGTTGTTACTATTTCACTTAACTGAACAGCCTGCTCGCTCAATACAATATTAAATTTTGTTTTTCCATTAAGGACTACTTCCTGGGTTTTCATTCCCACGAAAGAGAAGACCAGCACTTTTGTATCTGCAGGTAACGACAGTTTAAATTTACCGTCATTATCGGCGGTGATACCCAGTAGTGTTCCCTTTATTGAAACGGTTGCTCCCGGAATCGGAAGCCCATTTATATCAATAATAGTACCTGAGACATCGATTTGACGAGGTTGCGGTACATCGGCGGACATCTTGATATCTGCCTTTTCCTTCAAAATAATCTGCCGGTCGCGCACATCGTAATCCACATCCGTCTGCTCGCAAACTGACTTAAGCACTTCATCAAATTTGACATCCTGAAAATCAACGGAAATCTCTTTTGAATCATTCAAAATATTGTCCTTATACATAAAAATGTAATCGGTTTTTTTCTCAATGCTTGCGAGAACATCATGAATATTGGCTTTATTAAAATGTAACGAAAGCGTCACCTGAGTAAAGCCCTTCCCGAAGGAGACCAAAACCAAAAAGGTCAGAAGTACGGTTAGTTTCATCTTTCTTAATCTTAAGCGCATCTCATCTCCAAGCGGGAATAAGATTTCTCGATTTTTTTTCATAATTTTGAAACGTTAAATGATACACTATTAAAAATTTAACACACTTGAAACCGGGGGGTGCTCGAACACTCACCGGTTTTTTTATTTTAATATCTCATACAAATTATCCCCTTTTTTCATAATCCTCACTGAGGCCGCCCTGGCAATTCGATCACAAATTTCATCCTTGTCGTCCTTTAATTCCATCTTGCCTGAAATACGCAAACCACCCAACAGAGGGTCTTTGTATTCAAACCGGATATTGTAGTATCGTTCGAGGCGTTTGGTGATTCTGCTTAAGTCAGTGCTTTCGAATTGAAATAAACCTTTTGTCCATAAAATATAATTATTGGCATCAACGCTCTTTAAATTAATTGATTGAATAGTCCGATCGAAAGAAGCCAACTGGCCTGGGACCAACTCCGTAACTTTATCAAATAACCCTGCATTGTTCTTTTCCATACTTACCTTTCCCTCTGCCAATACTGTCTCAATTATATTATCAGCAGAATAGGCTGATATATTAAACCGTGTTCCCAGCACTTTTAGGCGCAAGTCGTTCAATTGAACTATAAAAGGATGCTGCAGATCGTGTTTTACGTCAAAATAAGCCTCTCCGACCAAAAAAACCTCCCTTGTTTTGCCTGAAAAATTCTCAGGATAAATCAATCGGCTGCCTGCATTGAGAAAAACTTTGGTGCCGTCGGGCAGCAATACTTCTGATGTTTTGCCATAGGGAATAATCAACTGGTTCATTGCTAATTCTGCGGTCGGTATGGTCTGGTCAACATTCAGAGTATCGTTGTTTACGACCAATTTACCATCAGTCCGATATTGAATAACTGATTTACTGTCTTTTAATAATATATCTTTCCCATTGGCACGTATTAGTTTAGCAACATCGCCGGGAACAGTTTCCGCTAATTTCTGAGAAAAACGCTGGGGATTAAACTGATTTTGTTTATAGAATAGCAGTACACCAAAAGAGAAAAATAAGATTGCTACAGCGGCATATTTCATAAAGCCCACTATCATTTTTCGGAATCTGCCGGAATGATGCTTCTCTTCAACCTGTTTCAATACTTTGGCAAACAATAGAATTTTTGCTTCTTCGGTCAATACTTTATCTGTCGTACGGAAGTTGCTCAATAGGTCACGGGCCAGCTGAATATTCCGCTTCTCCTCAGGATTATTCGTTTCAAACTTGCTCCACCAGGCTTCTAATCCCATATCGGGCTCGAATACCCAAGCGATAAAGTTTTTATTTTCGAGATATTTGCTAAGTTGTTCCATGTTTGCCGGCTGTTATAATACTAAAGGCACCGAACAACCAAAATATGGACAGAATTTTTAACTTTTTTTAATAAAAAATGCAAATAAAAGTGTATTTCCCTCATTTCCAATGATTTCGCGAACAGTTTTTAATGCACGATAAACCTGCTTCCTAACCGATTCGACTGTGATCTTGAGAATAACCGCAATTTCCTCATATGCTAAGGATTCATTGAAGCGGAGATAAACCGCCTCTTTTTGTTTGGAAGGAAGCAGGTTGAGCGCATTTATTACTTTTCTGTTGATCTCTTTTTCCCTTTCCTTCTCAATAATCTGAAATTCAATGCTGTATTCAGGTTCAAAATCAACATTCTCATTAAAACTATAGGTAATTCTTCTGTCTGCCCTCATTTTTTTAATGAGGGTTCGTTTTAAAGCTAAAAACAAGTAAAATCTCAGGTTTTCAGGAGAAATTTTTATTTTATCCCGTTTAAGAAAGAGCTCCAGAAAAAGTTCCTGAAGTGCATCTTTTACAGTTTGTTCGTTTTTACAAAGTTTAGTACCATATCTATAAAGCTTATCGATATGAAGATTATATAGTACGGCAAAGGCACCCTGCTCACCGGACTGAAAGCGGATCCATACCTGTTCCAAATAATTTCCACTGACTTCTTTTGTCATTATTCTAGTTAGCAGCTATTTAGCCATTTCCAAAAAATGGGTATAGCACCCTAAGAGGTTAATATTTCACTTTGAAAATTTATTTAAGATAAATATTTTCTGCGTGCATCTTTTGAGAGAAAATATCGGGATCAATAGTACAAAAAATATTGTAGGAAGTGATTAATTATAAAATATGATATACAATTCGACGGCTGGAATTGAAAAACAAAAGAGTGAAAAAATTATTCGGTTGACATATCTGCAAGTTGTGATATTATTTCTTCAACCACATGCGTTCAATATCTTCGAGTGATTTACCGGTTGTTTCAGGAACAAGTTTCCAGGTGATATAGAGATAGGGAATACACATCAAACCAAATAACCAGAAAACACCTGCGGGCGAAAGCGTTGTCATCAGCCACGGGGTCAACTGTCCGATCAGAAAAGTCCCGATCCACAATGAGAATCCGGCAGCCGACATTGCCAGGCCACGTACTCTCGCGGGATACATCTCGGAGAGCAGCACCCAGATCACTACACAAATAGATATTGCGCAGCTGAAAATATAAATCAAAATCAAAATCAGCAAAGAAACAGGAGGAACAACGTTCGAACTCTTGTTCAGAATGAAATAAAATCCGATAAGGATCAACGACACAATCATACCCGTAACACCATAATAAACAAGCTTCTTCCGACCGATTTTATCGATTACAGCCATCGCGAGTATCGTTGATCCAAAATTTACCAACCCTACTATTACCTGATAAAATAAGGAATCTCCAGCGGAAAGGCCGGTTTGTTGAAAGATAGACGGGCCATAATACAAAACTGCATTTACTCCCATAAACTGACCTAAAATTGCCAGACTGACCCCAATAAACAGTGCGATCCGGAAGCCAGGCTGCAGCAATATTTTCCAATCCGATTTTTCTTCAGACTGGATCAGGTTCTTCAAATCAGCAACCTGTTCATTCGCTTTCTCTAAGCCGTAAATGCGTTTGAGTGTCTTAAGAGCCGCCGACTCTTTTGATTTGAGAACCAGCCATCTCGGACTTTCAGGAATAAAAAAAAGAATACAAAAAAAGAGTAAGGCAGGGATAGATTCGGCACCCAGCATTCCCCGCCATGTTTCGGTCACAATATATTTACCCCAGAATCCACTGATTGTTCCGGCTTCCTTCATGTGAACAGCATATTCACTTATGGCATAATTGACCAGGTATGCCCCAACAAAACCAATGGTAATTGCCAATTGATACAACGACACCAGGGTTCCGCGATACCGTGAAACTGAAATTTCAGAAATATATAAAGGTGAAATAACTGAGGCTACGCCAATTCCAACGCCGCCAAGGATGCGGTACAAAACCAAATCAGAAATACTTCCGGAAACCATGCAACCGATTCCCGAAGTGGTAAAAAGTATCGCCGAGAAGATAAGAACTCCTTTTCGGCCAAAAATATCACTCAGTTTGCCAGCGACTGCAACGCCAATGATAGAACCCACCAATGCACATCCAACATACCATCCTGTGCTCACGTCATTTAAGCCGAACTGCGCAGAAACGCTGCCTATTGTTCCTGAAATTACAGCGGTGTCGTAACCGAACAAAAATCCGCCAAGTGCAGCAACAGTTGCCAGGAAAATAACATACCGGATATTTTCCTCATTATGTTGAATGATCATAAAATTATAAATTTTGAGATATTATTACTTTCTAAAATACTCTTTGTAGCGATTATATAGATGTCCTGCTTGTGGATAAGATGATTGGGGGCTCATAAAATGGGAAAATTCGAAAGTAATCCCTTTATCAAATCCGGCTTTGGCGGCGGCTTCGAGCTTCATCCGCAGCTTGTCAAATTTGATAGGTAAAAATTTAATCGGCATATCACGGTCGAAGGTTTCGGCATTGGTCCAGCACTTCATATGGTATTTGTCGGCCAGTTTTTTATTTACCGAAAAGAACGCATCCAGCTCATCATAATCAATATGGCCATCCTGAAAAGCACAGGCATCTACTACATCGTGTATGCCATCAAAAATCTCATCCCACTCCCGCTCATGATCCCGAACCGAAACTGCGTTTTCCTTTGTTAAGCTGGTTCCTGCTGCTTCCACCGATTTTTTACCATCAATCCAAGGTGAAATAAACGTTGGCAATCCGCCGGAAACATCCTTGCATTGTTTTCCCATTGCATGAAAAGCATTGATAGCTCCGCGTGTTTTACGGCTTATTTCACCGCTGATGTACCAACCCTGAAAACTCTTGTATTTAGTTCCGTATTTTTTCCAGACCTCATCAATCACATATTTATTGTCTTCAATTTCCCAACTCAGATCTCCGGTATCCCAATATTTTCCTGAGTCATATAATCCGAAGTAAAATTTCATCCCGTGCTTATTTGATAGTCGGAGGTACATGTCCACCAAATCAACTGAAGGCATATAACAACTATGCTTTTTAATGAGGTATTCGGACGGATAGGTGATAAACTTCCGATAGCCGGAACGGATCATGATCACGGTATCGATACCGATAGCTTTCATATGGGCAAAATCGTTGTCCCACTCTTTTTCACCCCAGTTTTGATGAGGAATATCGTGTGAAATTTCATCCAGAAAAGTGCCTGTAATCCTGAGTCCTTTTGCGCGAGGCACGATCAGTCTGCTTTCCTCTGCAGAAAAAACAGAATTTTGCACTTCACTATCAGCCATCCCTGCCAGAGGTACGGCCAATGCGGCCATTCCTGAAAGTGAGGCCTTCTTAAAAAAATCGCGACGTGAATTTTCATTTTTCGACATAGTAGTTTTTTTTTTAGAGACTAAATGTGTGAATAATTGTTTCCTGGCTTTTGTTACGGATTACTTTTAACTTGTAAAGGGTTACGGGTTACTTGCTACAGATAAAATCTATTTTCATTCCAGCACTTTCCAAATTTCATATAAACCTCGCGGAACATGAAAGCATCCTTTCCATTTGCCACCTTTCAGTTCAAGCAGAGGTTCTCCCTGCCGGTTAAGGTAGCCAAACCACTCAGGATACTCGGGATCTTTGAAATGTGTCCAGGTGTATTCATGAAGAATTTCAAACCAATTTTTACAAGCCTCATTCCCGGTAAGCCGGTATCCTTTGGCCATCGCGATAAGCGTTTCGATATGAACCCACCACAATTTCTGATCCCATTCCAGTTGCTGAGTCGGATAACCTTTAATATCAAGGAAATAAAAGAGACCGCCATACTCTTTATCCCACCCTTTTTCAGTTGAACGTAACAGAATTTCAATAGATTTTTCAATCAATGACTTATCGTTATTTCTGACAGCAAGATCCATCATAAACCACATCGATTCGTTGGTATGACCGGGATTTAAGAGTCGTCCTTCAAAAGAATCACTGAATTCACCTTCGGGAGTAACATTTTCGAGAATCAATCCGGAGGCAGAATCGTAAAATACCTCCATCACCTCTTTAATTAATGGCTGAATGGTTCTGTTCACCTGTTCTGTTCCCAGTATATCTTCCATTATCAGTGAAAGATTGCAGAGGATCATAGGCAATGAGAAACTTTTTAGAGGCCTGGTTCCCGGGTATGCTTTGTTATAAAGTCCTTTCGGATTATTTTGTCGTTTTTGAATATTACTAAATGTGGTGAGTGCAATCTGTTTATGCTCTTCAACTCCGGTTGCCTTGTACAGTTCACTGAAAGCCATAGCGGCAAAGCAATCTGAAAAAATATTATAGGGTTGAATAAGTGGTTTCCCTTCGCGGGTTAAGGAAAAATACCAATTACCATTAGAATCTCTTCCAAATTTTTTCATGAATTCTGCTCCATGCAACGCCATATCCAGCCACTCCTGTTTCTTTTCAACTTTATTGAAAAGCATTGAAAAAAGCCAGACCTCGCGCCCCTGAAGCCACATAAATTTATCAGTATCAAAAACTTCACCCTTTCTGTTCAGGCATGTAAAATACCCTCCTAAGACAGCGTCTTTGGAATGGTTCATCCAAAAAGGGACAACAGACCGGAGCAATTCATCCTTGTATAGTGTCGCGTATTTTGCCAACTGGTTCATGATGATAAATTTAGCTATTTTTGATTATAGCCTTTAAAAGGCGTTAAGTTACTTTAAAGATTATAAAATTTATTTAAAGATAAGTGATTTCGATTTAAATAGTTAAAAATAAAGAAATCCCGCGAAATTAAATTCGCGGGATTCCCATTATTTATAACAAAACCCAAAAAACGATTGTCATTTATCTTAATCCAGTCTCTGTCTTAGCTTTTGCTCTTCAACCTGTGCATCGATAACGGCTATGGTAACCATGTTGAGGATATCCCTTACCGAACTCTCGACATTCAGAATATGGATCGGCTTATTTAATCCCATCTGAATTGGTCCGATCGTCTCGCTCATTCCCATCTCCAGCATCAGCTTGTACGAAATATTTGCAGAGCTTAGATTTGGGAAAATAAGTGTATTGACATTCATTCCGTCAATTTTGGAGAATGGATACTTTTCGTGGCGCAGATCTTTATCCAAGGCAAAATTAACCTGCATCTCTCCATCAATGAGCATGTGAGGATAATTCTCATGAAGGTATTCAATTGCATCATGGACCATAGCAGGGCTGCCGGCCTTACGTTCTCCGAAATTCGAATAGGAGAGCATGGCCATAACGGGATTTACGTTAAAAAGCTGTGCCGCCTCATAGGTAAGTTTCGCAACATCAATTAGTGTCTCTTTTGACGGGTGATTATTCACCAGCGTATCAGCAAAGAAGAAAGTTCCAAGCTTGGTATTCACGATATTAAGCCCGGCGATATGGTTCAGTCCTTCGCGCATTCCGGCAATTTCGATTGCAGGGATAATCGCATCGGCATATTTCGTATAAACTCCTGTAATGAATGCATCAGCGTCACCGGCTTCAACCATCATCATTCCGTAATAATTCCGGTCGAACATCTTCTCATAAGCTTCATCGTAGGTCATCCCTTCGCGCCCGCGTTTCTTGGCAAGCATGCGGGCATATCTCTGGCGATTGGCATCTTCGCGGTCGTGGCGCAGATTGATAATCTCAACCCCTTCGAATTCAATATTATTTTCTTTGATGATTTTTTCGATTCGCTCTTCGTTACCTAGCAATACCGGAATACAAATTCCTTCTGTGCGGGCCAGCTGAGCTGCTTTCAACATATTGATATGGTTTGCCTCAGCAAAAACAACCCGTTTAGGATCCTCTTTTGCTTTTTCGGTCAAGCCGTGAATTAGTTTATTATCGAGTCCCATGCGTTGACGCAGATTCTCTGAATATTCGTCCCAATTCAAGATTGGTTTGCGTGCAATGCCGCTTTCGATTGCTGCTCTTGCCACAGCCGGGGCAACAGTTACGAGCAATCTTGGATCTAATGGTTTTGGAATAATATATTGCCGGCCAAAGCAAAGACTTGTTGTATCGTAAGCCAGATTAACAACCTCTGGGACGCATTCCTTTGCAAGATCAGCAATTGCAAGTGCAGCAGCAACTTTCATCTCTTCATTAATTCCGGTAGCTCTTACATCGAGTGCTCCGCGGAAAATATATGGAAATCCAAGGACGTTATTTACCTGATTAGGATGATCGCTGCGTCCGGTAGCAAAAATAATATCGGGGCGCGATGCAATTGCTTCGTCGTAAGGGATCTCAGGATTAGGATTTGCCAAAGCAAACACGATCGGGTTTGCTGCCATACTACGTACCATATCCTGACTCAGCACTCCGGCAACCGACAGGCCAAGAAATACATCGGCATTGGCAACCGCTTCAGCAAGGGTATTGCAGGGAAGCTTTGTAGCAAATGGCAATTTCCTGCTATTCAGATCTGTTCTCCGCACTGAAATGACGCCCCGGCTATCGACCATCACGATATTTTCAGGATTTGCACCTAATCGGATATAGAGGTTAGAGCAAGCAGTTGCGGAAGCTCCGGCGCCATTCACGACGATGCGGACATCGCCGATTTTTTTATCAACCAATTCAAGTGCATTAATAAGGGCAGCACCCGAAATAATGGCAGTACCGTGCTGATCGTCATGCATTATCGGAATATCGAGCGCTTCTTTAAGCTTTTCTTCGATCTCAAAACACTCGGGAGCTTTGATATCTTCCAAATTAATCCCGCCAAACGTACAGGCAATTGCTTTCACAACTTCAATAAATTTCGTTGGATCTTTTTCATCTACCTCAATATCAAACACATCAATATCTGCAAAAATCTTAAACAGCAGTCCTTTACCTTCCATTACAGGCTTTCCTGCCAACGCGCCAATATCGCCCAGACCAAGAACAGCAGTTCCGTTTGAAATCACAGCAACCAGATTTCCTTTTGCAGTGTATTCATATGCATCCTGAAGATTTTTTTGAATTTCAAGACAGGGAATAGCAACACCCGGTGAATAAGCAAGCGATAAGTCTCGCTGTGTGCTGTAGGGTTTGGTGGGCACAACCTGAATTTTCCCTGGCCGGCCATTTCTGTGATAATTTAAAGCATCTGTACGCAAAGCATCAGCACGTTTCGGATTTTCCATGATTAACATTTTTGTTGTTTGATGTCAGTTCCTTCTTATGACAGGAAAACTCCTCCTTATAAGAAAATGGCAAACAAAAGTAGATTTATTTTCCAACGAAGATAATCGCAACGACATAAATTCACAAATTGTTAATATTGGGATCAAAACATTAAATCAGCATTATTTGTTATTAGAAATTAACCAGCCCAAAAGTACAAAACCGCGAATTGTCTAAAACTTTTTAACAGGTTCTGCAGCAGGGTAAAATTGCAGGTTGCCTTGCTTCTCAGGCAGGTTCCGCATCATCTGTTCGCGAATAATATCTTCGCGTGATTTACTGGTCGTCACAAAATATACTCCAAGAAAAATTAATAGTGCGGCAAGAGGTTTAGTCCACGAAAACAAATCCTGTCCGAGCATTATGGCAATATAAGATGCGACTAGTGGCTGTAAATAATTGTACATTCCAATTGTGGTTGGTCTGATTTGTTTTTGGGCAATGGGTATCAGTAAATAGGTAATAAACGTAGCCCCAAATAATAGATAGCCATAGCTTCTCCAGGCAAGTGGCGTTCCTTCAGTAAAAATCCGTGCTGTTAATACTTCTTTGTAACCGAATGGGGCAAATAAAAGCGCTGAAAAGAGAAACATCCACTTCATAATTGTGACAGAACTGTATCGCCTGGATATTCCTCTGGTTAAAACAAGAAAAAAGGCATAGGAGAGACTACTGGTAACACATAATAAATCACCAATCAAGGAAGCTTCCCGACCGGAAGATGCAATTTCGGAAGTCAAAATTATGGATAAAACTCCCACTAATCCAAGAATTACTCCACCTGCCTTTTTAAATGTAATCGGTTCTCTGAGAATAAAGAACGAGATAATCATTACCAGAATTGGAGTTATTGTAATCACAATTGAGGCATTGGTAGCAGAAGTTCGTTGCAATCCGGCTATAAAAGAGGCCTGGTTAAGTCCAACGCCTAGTAAAGATCCAAGAAATAACGTTCCCATATCTTTTCGGGTAACTTTTTCCGCTTTAAGAAACAGTGAGAGCAACCAAAATGCAGTTGCGCCAAATGCAAAGCGGGAATAAGTCAAGCCGACAGGACTCATCCAATCCGGCATCAGATTCTTGGAAAGAGGTATATTCACCGCAAAAATCAGCGAAGTGAACAACATTGCAACGTGACCTTGTATCTTTGATTTATTCATTTTTCGATTCTTCTTTGCACTCCGGCGGTCTTGCAATTTTAATATAAAAGCGCTAATCCCGGAAACTGTTTTTCAAAGAGTTATCGGTTTCAGTCATGAAAGGTGCGGCAAAGATATCATAAAAACAGGAAACTGATGCAAATAAAATGAACTGTCAGGCAACTGTGGAGGGTTACGGATTGACAGGTTACAGGTTACAGGTTACAGGTTACGGGCGTAGCTCCTTGTAACATGTAACTCCTTGTAACTTGTAACCTGTAACCCATTTTTTACCTGTAACCCGTAACTCCTTTTTAACTCTGCGTAACCCTGTGTACCCCTTCCGTAACCCGTAACCCCATTCTCATTCACAAACAAATACCAGCTGGTTATCAACTACATCTATTGCAACAGGATGACCGGCAGTTACTTTTCCGGCAAGGATATCTTTAGACAAGTCATTAAGCAGATATTTTTGCATCATTCGCTTAACGGGTCGTGCCCCAAACTGAGGATCGAAACCGGCTTCGGCAATCCAGTCAATAGCAGCTTCTGTAATCGTTGTTTCATATCCACTGTTTATTAACCGGGAAGCGATTAATTCAAACTGCAACAGCACAATATCCCGTATCTCGTTGCTTGTCAATGGCATAAACATGATAACCTCATCGATTCTGTTTAGAAATTCAGGGCGGATGCTTTGTTTAAGCAGCTCAAAAAGTTCACTCCGTAAGTCTTCAATCACCCTGGAGCGATTTACTTCATTGAGATGAGTAAACCGCTCGCGTATGATATGTGAACCAATATTGGATGTCATGATGATGATCGTATTTTTAAAATTTACCGTCCGTCCTTTATTGTCAGTGAGCCGGCCGTCATCAAGCACTTGCAGCAGTACATTAAAAATATCGGGATGTGCTTTTTCGATTTCGTCAAATAACACAACAGAGTATGGTTTTCTTCTTACTGCTTCTGTGAGTTGGCCACCCTCATCATAACCAATGTATCCGGGAGGTGATCCAATCAGCCGGGTAACCGAAAATTTCTCCTGATATTCCGACATGTCTATCCGTGTCAGCATATTTTCGTCATCGAAAAGATATTCTGCCAATGCTTTCGCCAGCTCAGTCTTACCAACACCTGTGGTTCCCAAAAAGATAAAAGACCCAATTGGTCGTTTATCATCCTGCAGACCGGCCCTCGACCTCCTCACCGCATCAGCAACGGCAGCAATCGCCTCATTTTGACCTACAACACGCAGGTGCAGCTCATCCTCAAGATGGAGCAATTTTTCGCGCTCACTCTGAAGCATTTTCTGAACCGGAATACCTGTCCAGCGTGCAACTACAGCCGCAATATCCTCGCTGTCAACCTCTTCTTTAATCAACGACTTTCCTGCCTGTAGCCGGACAAGTTCCTGCTGTAAATGTGTGATCTCCGTTTCAGCATCTTTGATTTTTCCATAGCGAATTTCTGCAACACGACCGTATTCACCTTGTCGCTCAGCCTGTTCAGCCTGCAATTTCAGATCTTCGATTAAAAGCTTTTCGTTTTGCAGCGCTTCAATCGCCCCTTTTTCCGCTTGCCACGATGCCCTGAATGTGGTTTGCTCAGCTTTCAGATTTGCAATCTCCTCTTCAAGTTTAGCCAGTTTGGAAGTGTCGTTTTCGCGCTGGATAGCAGCCCGTTCTATCTCCAGCTGTGTCAGTTTACGATTAATCTCATCAAGATCTTCAGGAAGTGAATCCATCTCCATTCTCAGTTTCGCAGCAGCTTCATCCATCAGGTCGATTGCCTTATCCGGCAGGAACCGATCGGTAATATAACGCTGCGAGAGCTCGACTGCCGCGATAATGGCATCATCTTTAATCCTCACTTTATGATGATTTTCGTACCGTTCCTTTAAACCCCGAAGTATTGAAATGGCATCCAATGTGCCTGGCTCATTCACCATCACCAATTGGAAACGACGCTCGAGCGCTTTATCCTTCTCAAAATATTTTTGGTATTCACCGAGTGTCGTTGCCCCTACTGCCCGCAACTCGCCGCGAGCCAATGCAGGTTTCAAAATATTGGCGGCATCCATTGCACCTTCACTTTTACCGGCACCTACCAGGGTATGGATTTCATCAATAAAAAGTATCACATTGCCTTCGGCCTGAATCACTTCATTGATTACAGCTTTCAACCGTTCTTCAAACTCACCCTTATATTTCGCCCCGGCGATCAGCGCCCCCATGTCAAGCGAAAAAACCTGTTTGTCTTTCAAATTTTCGGGAACATCACCACGGACAATCCGCTGGGCCAAACCTTCAACAATTGCGGTCTTACCAGTTCCCGGCTCTCCGATAAGGATCGGATTGTTTTTCGTCCGGCGCGACAAAATCTGCAATACCCTGCGTATTTCTTCATCACGTCCAATTACAGGATCCAGCTTTCCGGTTTTCGCCTGTTCATTCAGGTTTACAGCATATCGGTTCAGCGAATTAAAAGTATCCTCCGCAGTCTGACTGTCAACCTTCGATCCTTTGCGTAACGCTTTGATTGCTTCCTCCAGTTCTTTGTGACTGATTCCGCCATCTTTCATCAGACGGCTCACCTGATCACTGCCATCAAGAATCCCGAGTAATAAATGTTCAACCGACACATATTGATCCCCCATTTTCTGAGCGGTCGAAACAGCCTTTTGCACTGCCGAATTGGCGGTGGAAGAGAGGTACGTTTCACCTCCTGTCACCTTAGGATAACTAACAATAATTTTATCGAGAGCAGCATTCATGATCAAAATATTTACCCCCAGCTTTTTTAATAAAAAGCCGGTTACGCTCTCTGCATTAACCATCAGCCCTTTTAAAAGATGACCCGTTTCTACCGCTTGCTGATTATTCCCCTCGGCAATCTTAACCGCCTGATTAATTGCCTCTTGTGCCTTAATCGTGAAATTATCAAAATTCATATTTTTGTGTTATTAGTTTTGTTTGAACGTGATATCGCTTCAGATCGATTTCAATTACGATGATCAGTTACGTTTGATCAAAACACTTGCCAACCCTGATTATCAGACAATTTGTCACATAGAATACCTAATAATCAGAAAAATTGACATTGTTGTAAAAAAAAAACAACAGAAGTTTATCCGGAATAATTGAATCATTCCTGCAATCACTTATATTACGCGCAGAAAAAGAAGAAGATAAAGATGCTATTGACATTTCCCCTTTTGTAAAAAGCATCTCTTCAGGTGTTCATTTGCCGGCTGATCTCGATTACAAAGCCGGGTATTCAAATTTTCTGACAGACAAGTATAAATGAATTTTGAAGATTCCCTGCAATATTTTAGTGCATTAAAATCCGAATGCAGCATATTGATCACCAGAAATGGGAAGGATTATAAAGATGCTCAAATACCGGTAATGACTCCTGATGAATACCTGATTAGTATCAGACAATAAGAAAAAATACCCGGAAGGGGTTCCCGGAACAAAAGAGGCGGCACTTTTAAATAGGTACAGCTCCTTCACTTACCTTTGCGGCAATCACAGTCAATGTGCCGACAGCCTTGTGCAGTGTTTTAATTTCGGGAAAATTGATGCTCAGTTTGCCTTTACCTTCTTTAACACGGCATTTGGACGGATTTTGAACAATCCATTGCATCAATCGCTGAAAATGCAAAGATTGGTAGTATTTGGAGGAAGGATCGGAAGGCAGGTAGCAAATCATTCGTGACTCTTTGAGGATAATCCGTTCGATATTAAGAGATATGGCAATCCAGCGAAGGCGAACGACATCGATCAGTTCGCGTGAAGACTGCGGAACAGGGCCAAAACGGTCGACAAGTCCTTTCTCAAAAAGCTGAACCATTGTCTCATTTTCCATATTATCAAGTTCGCGATAAAGCAACATACGCTCCGAAATACTGGAAATATACTGGTCAGGAAACAATAGTTCGAGGTCAGTGTCTATCGTACAATCATTTACATAATTCAGATTCAGAAAAGTACCCGAGGCTTTTGTATTTTCATCATCAAAAATATCCTGAAACTCCCCGGTCTTTAACTCCATCATCGCTTCATTTAAAATCCGGTGATAAGCTTCGAAACCGATGTCGGCAATAAAGCCGCTTTGTTCGCCGCCCAAAAGATTTCCGGCACCACGGATATCGAGATCCTGCATCGCAATGCTAAAACCGCTTCCGATTTCGGAAAACTCTTCAATCGCCTGCAAGCGTCGCCGGGCATCGGCAGACATTGAATTTAAGGGTGGTGCCAGTAAATAGCAGAAAGCTTTTCTATTCGACCGCCCTACCCGTCCCCGTAACTGGTGCAGTTCACTGAGTCCGAAATTCTGCGCATTATTGATAATGATCGTATTTGTATTCGGAATGTCGAGACCCGATTCAATAATTGTTGTTGCAATAAGCACATCGAAATCGCCATTCACAAAATCGAGCATCACCTTTTCGAGCTTATCTCCTTCCATTTGTCCATGGCCTACAACAGTGCGGACACCGGGACAAAGCCGGTTGATGAGCAATTCAATTTCATGAATATTTTGCACCCTGTTATTAATAAAGAAAGCCTGTCCGCCTCTGGCCACCTCGTAATTAATGGCATCGCGGATAATCTCCTCATTAAACAGGCATACTTCGGTATTAATAGGATACCTGTTCGGTGGCGGTGTATTAATAATAGAGAGGTCACGGGCGCCCATCAGGGAAAATTGAAGGGTGCGGGGAATCGGTGTTGCTGTCAGGGTAAGGGTATCAACATTAGCTTTAAGTTGTTTCAATTTTTCCTTCACCGAAACCCCAAAATGCTGCTCTTCATCGATAATCAACAGTCCAAGATCCTTAAATTTCACATCTTTCCCGATCAGTTTATGGGTGCCGATAATAATATCAACCTTCCCTTCAGAAAGTTCTTTAAGCACCGTCTTAACATCACCAGAATGTCGCAATCTGCTAATATACTGCACATTGCAAGGAAAATCCTTCAGCCTTTCTGAAATTGTTTTATAATGCTGTAACGCGAGAATAGTTGTAGGTACGAGTATTGCCACCTGTTTACTGTCGGCAACCGCTTTAAATGCGGCTCTGATGGCCACTTCTGTTTTACCAAATCCCAC
>JBAXOA010000036.1:0-36154 GCA_037133495.1 Mariniphaga sp.
ATATATGATCCCTGATTTCTTTATATTGCTCGTATATAAGGCATTATAAATATTAAAACAACAAATAAATGTTGCAATTGCCACAATACCGGCACCAGCCAACAACCACTTTCCTTTTTTCAGGAAAGCCATTAACTTATTGTTAATTTTCAAGCTCATTAACGATTATAAAGTAGTTTATAACTTCGAAATGCACAACTTTAAGAAGTATGCGAAAATACAAATTTTAGCCTAAATTATTGAATCATTTATATACTGTAAAGCATCAACCTTAAGTCTTATTCCGAATTAATCGTATTTTTGTAAACTGAACGTATTTAAACACTCACAGATTAGAATTTTTATTTTATGCATCATATCAAACTCGCCGATAACGTCTATTTTCTTGGATTCAACGACCGAAGAACAGCGCTTTTCGAAAATATCTGGCCTATCCCAAATGGAATTTCATATAATTCTTATTTGATTGATGATGAGAAAATTGCAATTATTGATACTGCAGAAAGGCAGTTTATTGAGGATTATCTTGACAAAATCCATTCCATCATTGGCGACAGAAAGATCGACTATTTGATTATCAACCATATGGAGCCTGATCATTCAGGAGCATTAAAAGCCATCCGCAGCAGATATCCGGAGATAACGCTGGTTGGAAACAAGAAAACGTTCAGCCTGGTCGAAAGTTTTAGCATTGACACGGGTAAGGTCCTTCTCGTAAATGATAACGACACCTTATCGCTCGGGAAAATCAACCTTCAGTTTCAAACCATTCCGATGGTACACTGGCCTGAGACCATGGTCACCTACGATGAAAACAATAAAATTCTCTTTTCAGGAGATGCATTCGGAAGCTATGGCACCCTTGATGGCGGAGTTTTTGACGATGAGATCAACCTCGATTTCTACGAAGTTGATGTGATGCGTTATTTTACGAATATCGTCGGTAAATATTGTGCACATACTCAGCGCGCAATGAAAAAGCTTTCAGTGCTTGACATTAAAATGATTGCATCGACACATGGACCTGTTTGGAGAAGCGATTTAAACTGGGTATTAAGCAGATACAATAAATGGAGTACTTACGATATGGAGCAGGGAGTTGTAATCGTTTATGGCTCAATGTATGGCAATACTCAAAAAATGGCCGAAGTTATAGCACGGCAATTAAGTGAACGGGGCATAAAAAACATCCGTGTTTACGACTCTTCCAAGACTCATTCCTCCTATATTATCAACGATATATTTAAATATAAAGGCTTTATTGTAGGAAGCTGTGCCTACAACAATGCATTATTTCCAAATGTTGAAACATTGCTTGCAACAATTGAGCACATGGCACCAAAAGCGCATTATCTGGGCGTATTCGGCAATTTTCTGTGGAACGGAGGTGGTGTAAACAACCTGAAAAAATTCGCTGATATGATTAAATGGGAAATGGTTTACGAACCGATCGAAGAGAAAGGAGCGCTTAAAGCGGATAAATTCAGAATGTGTATTGAATTGGGCGATGCAATGGCCGATAAACTACTTAATCAGAAATAATAAAACATCCTATGTATGAATGAATTATTTGAAATAGTTTTGCATACAGACGATGCTCTGATGCGTATTGTCGCCCAAAATCTGACCGAAGCATATGTAGTTCTTTTTTTGATTATTTATAGTGAGACCGGACTTCTGTTCTTACCTTTTCTCCCTGGAGACGGGTTACTTTTCTCGGCCGGTGTTATCTCTGCCTCAACGGCACTAAATATTGTCTGGCTGGTTCCCTTGCTTATCCTTGCCGCGATCCTGGGAAATCTGACAAATTATTTTGTGGGTCTTTATTTCGGCCATCGTCTGGAAAAGAGCCAGAATCGTTTTGTACAAAAATACTTGCTCAAATATATTCATCGGACGCGCCATTTTTACGACAAGTATGGAATCAAATCGATTGTCATCGGCCGTTTCTTCCCTGTGATTAGAACTTACATCCCGTTTTTTGCCGGACTTTCCGGATTCAAATACCACTCGTTCTTGATATACACAATCATAGGTTCTATTCTTTGGGTGCCTTTCTTCACTTTGACAGGGTATTTTATCGGAGAAAATGTCTGGGTAAAAGGTAACTTTGGACTGATCTTTCTTGGGTTGATTATTGTAACACTCCTCCCCTTCTTTTACAATGTAATTAAAATGGCATTCAAAAAAAATATTTTTAAAGACTGAACCATACCAATTGCAACTGATAAAGTGTTTGTGTCTGCATTATTTATTTAACAATCAGGTTTTTACCTTATTTAAAACCAAGTAAAAACAATGGAATATCTGCTGATAATTTCCCTGATAATTTTCAACCTGATCCTAACTTTTCTCTTGCTTTTACAACGAAGCAAAGTCAGTAATGATTTATTATTGCGAATAAACGGGCTGGAAAAAGATCTTACAAAAATTGAAATGGCCCTGCGCGAGGATTTCAGAATTAACAGAGAGGAAAACTCAGGGATTGCAAAAGAAAACCGAACCGAACTGAACGGTACACTTAAAGACTTCAGGGCTGAGCTTTCTGATACCCTTAAAGAAATAACCAGTCAATCAAAAAATGATAGTTTTTTATTAAGAGATACTTTAATCAACTCATTTAAAGGATTTCAGGATACGTTTGATAAAAATGTTGAATCATTTAATCAACTCCAGCGCGAGAAATTTACACTACTTGCAGAGGAGCAACAAAAGATGGTTAACAGTACCGAAAAACGACTTGAAGAGATGCGTGCAACGGTTGATGAAAAACTTCAGAAAACGCTGAATGAAAGACTTGGTCAATCGTTTGAATTGGTAGTCAGACAATTGGAGAATGTTCAAAAAGGTTTAGGTGAGATGCAGACCCTGGCGCAGGATGTTGGAGGATTGAAGCGTGTTTTAAGCAATGTGAAGATGCGAGGCAGTATTGGCGAAGTACAGCTGGCAATGCTGCTGGAACAGATCCTGGCGCCGGGCCAATATGAAGCGAATGTCAAAACAAAATCCGGAAGTAGTGATATCGTTGAGTTTGCAATTAAATTACCCGGACGTGACGATCGAAACTCGGTTGTCTGGTTGCCTGTTGATGCCAAATTTCCAAAAGATATTTACGAACAACTTCAAACTGCTCACGATACAGGTGATCTTGTAAAAATCGACACAGCGCAAAAATTATTGGAACAGACCATCAAAAAAATGGCGAAGGATATCCACGACAAATACATTGATCCCCCGAACACTACCGATTTCGGAATTATGTTTCTCCCGTTTGAGGGAATATATGCCGAAGTTGTTCGAAGAGCCTCTCTTCTTGATGATTTACAACGCAACTATAAGATTGTAGTAACCGGTCCAACTACACTGGCCGCTATTTTAAACAGCCTGCAAATGGGATTCAAGACGCTCGCCATTCAGCAGCGAAGTGGTGAAGTCTGGAAAATTCTGGGAGCAGTAAAGAAGGAGTTTGAACAATTCGGCGGACTGGTAGAGAAAGCGCAAGGCAATATCCAGACAGGTCTTAATCAGTTGGATGACGTATTAGGTAAAAGAACCCGGGCTATTCAGCGCAAGCTAAAAGACGTGGAAGTATTGGAATCACCAGATGCTCAAAATATCTTATCTGATATTATTGAGGAAGATCCGGCTGAAGAATAAAGCTAAAATTTACAAACAATGGATCATAAAAAACATTTTTCCGGACTTACAACCGGACAAGTAATTGAAAGCCGAAAAAAATTTGGGAGTAATCTTCTTACGCCGCCAAAGCGCGATCCATTATGGAAGCTTTTTCTTGAAAAATTTGAAGATCCGATTATCAGAATTCTTTTAATTGCTGCCTTTCTTTCTTTGGGTATTGCTTTTATTCACAATGCGTTCGCGGAAACGATCGGTATATTTTTTGCCATATTTCTTGCGACCGGCGTAGCTTTTGCGTTTGAGACTGATGCCAATAGAAAATTCGACATTCTCAATCAGGTGAATGATGACACTTTGATGAAGGTAATTAGAAACGGAAACATTAGTGAAATACAAAAAAAAGAAATCGTTGTAGGAGATATTGTCCTTTTGGGAACGGGCGAAGAAGTACCGGCAGATGGACTGCTTCTGGAAGCTGTATCCCTGCAGATCGATGAATCGTGCCTGACAGGGGAACCAATCATTGACAAAACAACCAACTTTCAAGAATTGGATAAAGAAGCGGCTTATCCTTCAAATTGGGCTATGCGAGGTACTAAAGTGATGGATGGACACGCTACTCTTGAAGTGAAAAGTGTTGGTGATGCCACAGAATACGGTAAAGTGGCGCAAAAATCAACAGAAATAGGCACAGAAGAAACGCCGCTTAAAAAACAACTCGACGGTTTGGCCAAATTGATCAGCGTTATTGGGTTCGGTCTTGCAATTCTTACGTTTATAATATTATTTGTAAAAAACCTTGTGTTTGGGTCTGCAAGCTACTCGCTTACTCAGCTTGGTTCTGTCGGAATTGTTATTTTTACTTCCTTAATCGCACTCTCAAAGGCGTGGATACCTATATTGTATGACGGATACAAATTATTAGGTGTCAAAAAAGAACTTCCTGTATCCATTAAAGAAAAGGGATGGCTTGCATGGTTCGGCTATAGCGTGTTTGCTTTTCTTCTGATAATATTAATTGGGTTCACATTTGGTATTGATCCTTCAAGCCCTGATTCCTGGGTAAGTATTGAGATCGCGGGAAATATCCTGCGGTATTTTATGATTTCAGTGACTTTAATTGTTGTTGCCGTCCCTGAAGGATTGCCAATGAGTGTAACGCTAAGCCTTGCTTTAAGCATGCGCAAAATGCTGCAAATGAATAATCTGGTAAGGAAGATGCATGCCTGCGAAACCATAGGCGCCACAACAGTCATCTGCACCGACAAGACAGGTACATTGACCCAAAACCGTATGCAGGTAGCAAAAACAAATTTTTTCGGGCTAAAAAATCAACAGCTAACACAAGACGAAACAAGCAATCTTATCACGGAAGGGATTGCAGTTAACTCAACAGCATATCTTGATTTCTCTGATAATCAGACAATTAAAACATTAGGAAATCCGACTGAATCAGCACTCTTACTGTGGCTGCACGGCAAGGAAATCAACTACCTGGAGTTGCGTGATGATGCAACTGTAGTTGAGCAACTTACTTTCTCAACAGAGAGAAAATTCATGGCTACAATTGTACATTCACCTTTAATTAATAAAAAGGTGCTTTATGTGAAAGGGGCGCCTGAGATTGTCCTCGCTTTGTGCAATGATGTGATTTATGAAGACACGAGAAGGACTGTTGATGTGTCCTCAGAATCTATTGAAAACCTTTTACTCCATTATCAGAATCAGGCGATGCGGACTCTGGGATTCGCCTTTGAAATTATTGAAGATGAAAAAGAGCGTATTGTTAACGGCAATCTGGTAAATACCAACCTAACTTATTTGGGAGTTGTAGCCATTTCTGATCCGGTACGTCCTGATGTGCCCGAGGCTGTCAAAAATTGTCTGAATGCCGGAATAGATATAAAAATCGTCACTGGAGATACCGCGGGAACAGCAAAAGAAATAGGACGTCAGATTGGAGTATGGACCGAAAGCGATAATTCGTTCAGCATCATCACAGGCGCTGAATTTGAAGCATTAAGCAATGAAGAGGCCGTAAAACGGCTAAAATTTCTAAAGATAATGTGTCGTGCAAGACCCACTGACAAACAACGGCTGGTTCAGTTGCTTCAAACTACCGGATCGATAGTTGCCGTTACCGGTGATGGAACCAACGATGCTCCGCCATTAAACTTTGCACACGTTGGTTTGTCGATGGGATCGGGAACTTCTGTGGCGAAAGAAGCCAGTGATATCACGCTGCTTGATGATTCTTTTAGCAGTATTGCCACTGCCGTGATGTGGGGACGTTCGTTGTATCAGAATATTCAGCGGTTCATCCTGTTCCAATTAACGATCAATGTAGCAGCACTCGTGACGGTATTGCTCGGGTCTGTCTTTGGGCGTGAATTACCTTTAACGGTTACTCAAATGCTCTGGGTAAATTTAATTATGGACACATTTGCTGCCGGTGCTTTGGCTTCATTACCCCCAAATGATAAGGTTATGAAGGATAAACCGCGTAAAAATGATGACTTTATCATTACACCTGCCATGCGCACATCAATATTATCAGTTGGTTTTGCCTTTGTGGGTTTACTCTTATTTTTAATCTATTTTTTTACTGACAAAGATGGCAACATAAGTAAATATGATTTATCCAGATTTTTCACCTTTTTTGTGATGCTTCAGTTTTGGAATATGTTTAACGCGAAAGCATTTGCAACCGGGAAATCTGCTTTTTACGAAATAAAAAAAAGTGTTGGATTTTTAATTGTTGCTGCAATAATTTTTGTCGGGCAGGTTTTGATTGTTGAATTTGGCGGAGAAGTATTCAGAACAGTTCCACTATCACTGGCCGACTGGATATTAATTATTATTTTTTCCTCTCTCGTTTTATGGATTGGTGAATTAAGAAGGCGATTTTCAAAAAGTTGATGAAAATGAGCTGTTTTTAGAACAAATGGTTCAGTACATTGTATATTAGTATTGTAACCTGCAAATGATCACTAAAACAGTTTCGATGGAAATAAAATACTTCTGCCCTCAATGGGGATCAAATCACCTTGATTTTAATGTCTTTTTAAAAAATGTTAAAAGTTCAGGCTTCGATGGAGTGGAAATGAGTCTGCCTGTTGACGGCCGCGAGAAGGCTGAGATTCTTCAGCTGATAAAAGAATACGACCTGCTGTTTATTGCACAGCACTGGGAGACCCTGACAAGCGATTTTCAAACGCACAAAGACGAATTTCGTAAAAGACTTTTAAATCTTGTATCGGCAAAGCCTCTCTTCATTAATTCGCAAACCGGGAAAGACTATTTCTCATTTGATCAAAACTCAGAACTGATTGAAATTGCAACTGAAATATCTAAGGAGAACGGCGTTAAAATCATACATGAGACTCATCGGGGAAAATTTAGTTTTGCAGCACATATTACCCATAATTATCTGAGAAAAATACCCGGGCTTCAATTAGGTCTTGATATTTCACACTGGTGTAATGTGGCTGAGTCTTTTCTTGATGACCAGCAAGATGCTGTGGTACTGGCATTATCCAGAACAGAGCATATTCATGCCCGAATTGGATATCCTGAGGGGCCTCAGGTTCCCGACCCCAGAGTTCCTGAATGGGAAGAGGCCTTAAATTTTCATATCGGATGGTGGAAAGAAGTAATTAACCTTAAAACAATGGCTGGCGCCCCATATTTCACAATTACTCCCGAATTTGGACCATATCCCTACATGCCAATTTTACCATTTACCCGGCAACCTGTTTCGAATCAGTGGGATGTGAATGTTTTCATAATGAATAAATTGAAGTCAGTTTTTATGACGGAATAAGATTAATGCTTCTGCTGTAAATATGGGAAAATATAAAGATAGTTTACGGGATTACAGTCTGATAGGCAAAGAAGCTCAGATAACGATCGAGGCAGGCCTGGCAAATGCTCAATGGTATCAGTCGCCGGTCGCCGGTGAAAAGATGCGCAAATTACTTGTCAGGAAAAATGGACCGGCGATCAGGGATACATTGATTTGGTTTAGCTTAATCTTTGGGTCTGCCTTTTTAGTTTTCCTTCTGAGGGATACCTGGCTTGTTATGTTGCCCTACATCGTTTACAGCGTATTATATGCTTCAACCTCCGATTCCAGGTGGCACGAATCAAGTCATGGCACTGCCTTCAAAACCGACTGGATGAACAATACATTATATGAAATTGCATCATTCATGGTTTTCAGACAGGCCACAGTCTGGCGTTGGAGCCATACCCGGCATCACAGCGATACCATCATTCGTGGCCGCGATCCTGAAATTGCAGTTCCTAGACCACCACAGATAAATAAAATTCTTCTGGGTTTTATTGGTATAAGCAGTACCATTCCCGAAGCCAAACGCATTTTCCGGCATGCATTCGGGAATATTGATCCTGAAGTCGCTACCTATGTCCCTTTACATGCTTACAGAAAGATCTTTTTTCAGGCACGCTTATATATTTCAATTTACCTGGCAGTAATAATATTATCAATCACCTTCAGAACTTTTCTGCCCCTTATGTTTATTGGATTGCCAACATTTCTGGGTGGTTGGCTTATGCCTGTTTATGGATTGACTCAGCATGCCGGACTGCAGGAAAATGTTCTGGATCATCGCTTAAATTGCCGTACTGTCTATATGAACAGGGTGAACCGTTTTCTCTACTGGAATATGAATTATCATGTAGAACATCATATGTATCCTTTGGTGCCTTATCACGCGCTGCCGGATTTGCACGAATTGATGAAAGATGATTGTCCAAAGCCCTACAAAGGGATTATTGAAGCCTGGAGGGAAATTATTCCAGCTGTCCGGCAACAAGTAAAAAATCCGGGTTATTATGTTGAACGCAAATTGCCTGAAAAATCACAACATACCTCAGCGGATAAGAAGAAAATATTTACCGGTGAAAATGCTCTTATAGTGAATGGCAAAATTGAAGTTTGCAGTTCCGAAGAGCTTTCACAAGGAGAAGTTATACGATTTGACTTTGAGCAAAAAACCTACGCCATTTATCGAACTTCAGATATTGCCTACTATGCCTCCGAAGGAATCTGTACCCATGGAAATACTCACCTTGCCGATGGTGTCATTATCGGTGATCAAATCGAATGTTCAAAGCATAACGGAAGGTTTAATCTAAAAGATGGATTACCCGGACGTATGCCGGTTTGCATTGGCATCAAAACTTTTAAGGTAACTATTGAAGGGGATAAAATTTATCTCGAACTACCCGGAAATGGCACAGAGCATCGGGATGAGACTGATTTCCCAAAAACATTCCGCGTTGTAACGAACAACAATGTTGCAACTTTTATCAAAGAACTGGTATTGGAGCCGGATGGAAATTTCAAATTTAATTATACGCCAGGCCAATATATTCAAATGATCATTCCACCGTTCGAAACAACTTTTGATCAATTCGAAATAAATAAACCGTTCAAAGATGAATGGGAGAAACTTGAATTATCAGGCTGTTATGCGAAAAATAAGATCTATACGAAACGGAATTATTCTATGGCTACCAATCCGGAAATTGAAATGCAACTTAAATTCAATATCCGGATCGCATTGCCTCCAGTGAGTCATTCGATTAGTGCAGGAGCAGGTTCCTCTTACGTTTTTAACTTAAAACCAGGAGATAAAGTTCAGTTAACCGGCCCTTTTGGAGATTTTCAAATTAAGCAATCAGTTCGGGAAATGATTTACTTGGGTGGAGGAGTCGGAATGGCACCCTTGCGTTCCCATTTGTCGTACCTCTTCGAAACGTTAAAAACAAGCAGAAAAATAAGTTTTTGGTATGGTGCCCGCTCTTTTGCCGACTTATACTACAAAGCGTATTTTGATAACCTGGACAGGGAACATGATAATTTTTCCTATAAAGTTGCCCTTTCAGATCCAAAACAGAAGGAGACATGGACCGGACCAACCGGTTTTATACATGAATACCTATTAAATAATTATCTCGTAAATCATAAAGCTCCAGGTGAAATTGAATATTATCTGTGTGGCCCTCAGGAAATGGTTAGAGCAGCTTTGGAAATGTTAAGAAAGCTTGGTGTTGCTGACAAAATGATCGCCTTTGATGAATTCTGAATCGCTTGAAAAGCGTTTTTTTAAGCGAACTTATTTCAATATTGCCAACAAATCCAAAGTGAAGTTAAAATAAGTTAATCGAACTAAACTATTAGGGCTGGTTAAATGTCTGTTTGGTAAATTATCAGTAAATTGGTACATAAATTGTAGTGATTTAATTGATAAATTTAAATCATACAATTTGAAAATTTTAAATGATCTAAGCTATGAATACTGTTAAGAAAATTTTGTCCACACTGACAATTGCTTTTGCAGGAGCCGTCATTGCGATCTTCCTGTATTCCAAAATCGAGAACAATTCAAAGGAAGTACTACTGCAGGGGACTGCACCGGTGCAAATGACAAATTACACTGCTCCTTCAAGTCCTCAGGCTGTATTACCTGATCTTACCCAAGCTGCCGAAAAAAGTGTTCACGCAGTAGTTCACATTACAACCAAGGTCAAAGCGCAGACTTACTCCGGAGGGGAAAATCCACTTTACGATTTTTTCTTTGGACCAAGAGGAAATGTTCAGCCAAGAGGTTATAATCAAGAGCCCGAATATAATATGGGTGCAGGTTCCGGCGTGATCATCAGTCCGGAAGGATATATCGTGACCAATAATCACGTTATCGAAGATGCCGATAATATTGAAGTGATCCTGAATGATAACCGGAAATTCACAGCTAAAGTAATCGGGCGCGATCCCAATACTGATATCGCATTGGTGAAAATAGATGCCAAAGACCTTCCTTATCTTGTTTGGGGCAATTCAGAAACGCTCAAATTGGGAGAATGGGTATTGGCTGTTGGTAATCCTTTCAATCTCACATCTACGGTAACCGCCGGAATCGTAAGTGCTAAATCACGAAGCATAGGGATTATGAGCGGACAACTGCAACTTGAATCTTTTATTCAGACAGATGCTGCAGTAAATCCCGGAAACAGCGGGGGCGCTCTTGTAAATGCAATTGGTGACCTGGTTGGAATTAATGCCGCGATAGCATCCAGAACAGGATCCTATTCTGGTTATTCATTTGCCGTACCCGCATCTATTGCCCGTAAAGTTGTCGATGATCTGAAACAATTTGGTGAAGTTCAACGAGCTTTATTAGGCGTTGAAATCAGAACAGTGGATGACAATCTTGCCAAGGAGAAAAAAATGGATAAAATTGAAGGAGTTTATGTCGCAAAAACGACAGAACAAGGCGCCGCCCGTCAGGCTGGCATTAAGGAGGGTGACGTAATAACTGTTGTAAATGGAAATCAGGTAAATACAATCTCTCAACTACAAGAGCAAATAGGAAAATACAGGCCTGGGGATAAAGTTGTAATTACCGTAAAACGGAACGGAGATTTAAAACAGTTTACGGTGTTATTAAGAAATACAAAAGGAGATACTTCTATAGTGAAAGAATCATTTTCGGTACTTGGTGCAGAATTTGCCCCAATCACAGAAAAAGATAAGGAGCGGTTAAAGATCGAAGAAGGTATTCAGGTTGTTAATTTGACAAATGGCAAATTAAAGGAGGCAGGCGTTAAAATCGGATTTATCATAACCGATCTGAACAAAACAGCAGTATCAAGTGTTGAAGATATTAAAAGGGTTCTTTCCCAATCAAACAATAAAAAACCAATATTGGTCGAAGGTGTTTATCCAGGAGGAGAATGGACTTACTACGTTTTTAAGCTGGAATAATAAATTCAAGTAAAATAAAAGAAAATACCCCAATAAAGGTATTGTACAAAACCACAAATATTTGTAACTTTGCAGACTTTTAATCGAGAGCATGAGACAATTAAAGATTACAAAATCTATTACGAACCGCGAGAGTGCATCGCTTGACAAATACCTTCAGGAAATTGGTAAAGAAGAATTGATTACTGTTGAAGAAGAGGTTGAATTAGCACAACGCATTAAAAAAGGGGATCAGGCCGCACTTGAAAAATTAACTCGTGCGAACTTACGGTTTGTTGTTTCTGTTGCTAAGCAGTATCAAAATCAAGGA
Organism: Mariniphaga sp.; assembly: GCA_037133495.1. Lineage (GTDB taxonomy): Bacteria > Bacteroidota > Bacteroidia > Bacteroidales > Prolixibacteraceae > JAAFHB01. The sequence goes on from JBAXOA010000036.1 coordinate 11,742, forward strand.
CTTAGTCTGCCAGACTTAATTAACGAAGGCAATCTTGGTCTGATTAAAGCTGCCGAAAAGTTTGATGAAACACGTGGTTTTAAGTTCATTTCATATGCAGTATGGTGGATTCGTCAGTCCATTTTGCAAGCTCTTGCCGAACAATCCAGAATTGTGCGTCTTCCACTAAATCAGGTTGGCTCTTTAAATAAAATCAACAAAGCTTATTCAAAATTTGAGCAGGAACACGAAAGAAGACCTTCTCCTGAAGAGCTTGCTGAACAACTTGAATTACCGGCGGATAAAGTTGCGGACACATTACGTGTTTCGGGAAGGCATGTTTCTGTTGACGCTCCATTCGTTGATGGCGAAGACAACAGCTTACTCGATGTCTTGATTAATAACGATTCACCAAGCGCTGACAGAGCACTGATCGACGAGTCACTCTCACGTGAGATTGACCGTTCGCTGACAACATTAACAGAGCGTGAAGCGGATATTATCAGAATGTTTTTCGGAATTGCCTGTCAGGAGATGACTCTTGAAGAGATCGGCGAACGTTTCGGCTTAACCCGCGAACGTGTACGGCAAATAAAAGAAAAAGCAATCAGACGATTACGTCATACTTCCAGAAGCAAACTACTCAAAACATATTTAGGATAAACCCTAAAAGACAAGCTAAAAAGCAGGCCCTTTTCGGAAAAGAAAAGGGCCTGCTTTTTGAATTAAAATATTTTCACACTCCGCCTTAACATTTCAAATATCCAGCTTTGGGAAAAGAATCCGAAGCATATTAATACCTGACTCAGACTTAAAAATATTTTCTGCAAAGCGTATAATCTGATCGTCTGACAAATGATCTTCCGTTGAATTCACCAAAAAATCTGCTTCAACAAGCAACTGGAAATCAAACTGATCTATGGCGGTAAAAGTATGATGTTTACTGATAATAAAACAGACACGTTCAATTATTTCAGATGGAAAATCCAATGCGGACAGAATTTCCCTTGCTACCGGGGGACCTTCAATTTCCTGATGATGACCCGATGAAGTTCCGTATTTCTGTTCAGCAACGTGGATTCCGATATCGTGAAGAAGAGCTGTTATCTCAAGAATTTCGAGGTTTTTTGAATCTATTCCCTCGGTTATTCCAAGCTGAAGGGCATAGGCATAAACTTTAAGAGAATGCTCAATTCGCCTGCTGTCACCCCTGTTTTTTTGCATCATTGCCAATGCAACTTTTGCAATCCTTTTATCCATTTTGTCGCAGTGTTAATAATTCTTTTAGCCGGTACATTTCGTCCCGCAAACGAGCAGCCTCAATAAAATCAAGTTCTTTTGCTGCCTTCTCCATCTCCTTTTTCGTTTTTTGGATCGTTTTTTCCAATGCCTCGGTGCTCATATACCTGACAACCGGATCGGCAGCCACATCAGTTCGTTCCGGAGGTATGTAGGCACGTCCCATAGCCGGTTTGTCCGGACGATATTCCAAACCTATAATTTCGCGGGTCGGTTTAATAATTTGTGTTGGCGTAATTCCGTTTGCCAGATTATAGTCATTTTGCTTGATCCGTCTGTAATTGGCAGAATCAATGGTTCGCTGCATTGAATCGGTAATTTTGTCAGCATACATGATTACTGTGCCATTCAAATTACGTGCAGCACGCCCGGCTGTCTGAGTCAGTGAACGCTCAGAACGAAGAAAACCTTCTTTATCAGCATCAAGTATCGCGACCAGCGAAACCTCCGGTAAATCAAGCCCTTCACGCAGAAGATTAATCCCTACAAGAACATCAAAAATTCCTTTACGCAACTGATCCATTATCTCAACCCGTTCCAGCGTATCGACATCGGAATGGATGTAACGACAACGAATATCCATACGGCCAAAATATTGTGTCAATTCCTCCGCCATTCTTTTGGTCAGAGTAGTTACCAGCACCCGTTCATTTTTAATACTTCTCAGGTGAATCTCTTCCATCAGATCATCAATCTGATTAATCCTGGGTCTTATTTCAATCTGTGGATCCAATAAGCCTGTTGGTCTTATGATTTGTTCAACAATGACACCTTCACTCTTTTGAAGTTCGTAATCAGCCGGCGTAGCACTTACGAAAACGATTTGCCGGGCAATATCTTCAAACTCCTCAAACTTTAACGGGCGATTATCAATTGCAGCCGGAAGCCTAAAACCATAATCAACCAGAGTAACTTTTCTGGATCTGTCTCCACCATACATGGCATGAATCTGTGGCATAGTAACATGGCTTTCATCGATAACCATCAGGTAATCCTCAGGGAAATAATCAAGCAAACAAAAGGGCCGCGACCCTGGCGCTCTGTTGTCAAAATACCTGGAATAATTCTCAATACCTGGACAATATCCAAGTTCACGGATCATTTCCAGATCGTAGGTTACCCGATCCTCTATCCTTTTTGCTTCTGCATATTTCCCCGATCGCTTGAAAAAATCAACATGCTCCATAAGATCATTTTGGATCTTTCGTATAGCCAATTGAATAGTCTCCTTTGTGGTCACAAAAATAGTAGCCGGATAGATCACACAATTATCCAGACTGTTAATCGAATAACCATTATCCGGGTTAAATAAAGAGATCTCCTCTATTTCATCCCCAAAAAATACGACTCTGATTCCATCATCAGCGTAAGCAGGAAAAATATCAACAGTGTCACCCTTCACTCTAAAATTTCCACGTTGAAAAAGCACTTCACTGCGCGAATACATCGCATCAACGAGCTTATGAAGAAACACATTTCTGCTTACCGTCTCTCCCACTTTTACAGAGATAACATTGGCATGAAAATCCTGTGGATTTCCAATTCCATACAAACACGAAACGGAAGAGACAACTATGACATCCCTCCTTCCTGAAAGCAAAGCCGAAGTCGTGCTTAACCTAAGCTTTTCAATCTCTTTATTTATGGATAAATCTTTCTCAATGAAAGTATCCGATGACGGGATATATGCTTCAGGCTGATAATAATCGTAATAAGAGACAAAGTATTGAACCGCATTTTCGGGAAAAAACTGCTTCATTTCACTGTAGAGCTGAGCTGCCAGCGTCTTGTTGTGACTAAGAATCAAAGTGGGTTTCTGAACCTTCTCAATGACATTTGCCATTGTGAAAGTTTTACCGGAACCGGTGACACCTAATAAAGTCTGATAAGGAATTCCGCTGAAAATGCCATTAACAAGCTGATCAATTGCTTCCGGTTGATCACCGGTAGGCTGATAATCGGATACTACTTTAAAATCCATAATCACAGAAACTTAATCAAAGTTCGTATTTAGCTATAAATAATTACCGAATTTTCAAATTATCCAATGGTCAGATTTATTCCTTTCGACTCTCCGCTACAATTCCTTTCCGATTGTAACTTCATAAAAGCTGGTAACGTCAACAGACATCATTCCGGCGCGGTGCGCAGCATCCAATCCAAGTTGTCCGTCTTCAAACACCTGACAATCTGATGGTTCTACACCAATCAACTCAGCGGCTTTCAAAAAAGTGTCCGGGAAAGGTTTGTGATTTATAACATCTTCAGCAGCAACTACATGTTCAAAACAATCCTTGACACCGGCAATTTCAAGTGTTTTCCATGCCAGGTATTGAGATCCGCCGGTTCCGCAAGCCATGGGAAGTTTCCCTTTATTTTCCCGGATAATTTTCACTACAGGCCCGATAGGCTTGGCTTTATGCATATTTTGTTCGAAGCGCTCCTCTTTTCGATAGGTAAAAGCCATTTCATCAAAATCAGCTTTAAATTTAGCTTTAAGGTATTGACTGGTTTGTAATGCCGGAATACCTGTAACTTCGAGAAAAAGTTCGGGTGTAAAATCTATGCCATGCTCTGCTGCAGTTTCCCGCCAAGCAATAAAATGAACCGGCATTGTATCGCAAATAGTTCCGTCTATATCGAAGATCAACCCTTTCGCACGGGGATCTTGAATTAATTCCTTATTCATACTTTAAATAATATTGTGCCCTCAAAAATAAGAATATTAAAGTTTCCAGCAGTTTTATTAAATTGTTAAGAAGAAATTTCAATACCCAATGCCCGACTTTCCGAAGAAAATATGCTAATTTGCATTAATTATTACAAATTGTAACAAATGAGCAATACTCAATTCTACTTGCCAGCGCTTCTTCCTCAATGGGCAATATTCGCCGGGGTAATTTCAATTACCGTGGGATATGTTGAAAAAAAAGACTTTTGGGTTCGTCTTGGATGGATCATGCTCATTATTACCGGACTGACAGGTGTCTATTTTAATCTGTTCGGTGAATTGAGTGCAGTTACTGATGAAGTTAAATCAGGTTCAATGACTGCCCTTCTGATTTCGACAGGCTGGAAGGCGGCAGCCGGCGGAATATTGGCGGCAAATTCGCTTTTGATGTTTCAAAAAAAGAAGAAGATGTATCCGATTTTTGCTATTCTCACGCTAATTTATTTCGTCTTAATCTTTTTTCTTTATTATCAGACAGCAATAAATTCTGCAAAAACGGTAAAACCCGGGCAGCATTCAGAGCAAAAATTATAAATTACAAACAATTATTTTGATATGGGAACTGACGCCAACTCATTCTGGGAAGTTGTAAAAATTACTCTTCCGGCAATCATAGTTTTTCTTACCGCGTATTTTCTGCTGAGGGATATGCTTGAAAATGCTCAGAAAAAACGTGAGTTTGAACTTCGTTTAAAAAGCAAGGGGCAAGTAACGCCAGTCAGATTGCAAGCTTACGAGCGTCTTGCGATGTTGCTTGAACGCATTTCTCCCCAATCTCTTTTAATCAGGATCTCACCACATGATTTGAATGCATCCGATTATCATCAGCAATTGCTTGCACAAATAAGACAAGAATTCGAGCATAATTTATCACAGCAAATTTATGTATCACCTTTGCTCTGGGAAAACATCCGCGGAGCCAGAGAAAATCTGGTAGGCGTAATCAATTCCTCAGCGGAAGAAATCGGATCTGAAGCTCCTGCCTTCTCCCTAAGTAAGAAGATAATAGCCAATTACATTGAAGAAGGCAATCAGACCATTGCAATTGCGATGAATGAATTGAAAAAGGAAGTTGGAAAATTATTTTAGATTAAATATCAAGTTTTTTAAATTTGGGTACCAGTAAATGCATGATTGTCCAGGCTAAAATATATGCCACGGCACAAAACATAAACATAATACCATATCCAACCCGAATATCGCCGGCGGCCTTGTAATGATCGAACAGCATTCCTGCTGCTTTAGCGATTGCAATTCCACCGACAGCGCCAGCCATACCTCCAATTCCGGTAACAGATGCAATAGCTCTTTTGGGAAACATATCCGAAACAGTTGTAAATATATTGGCCGACCAGGCTTGATGTGCTGAAGCAGCAATTCCTATGACTATCACAGCGTACCACATATTAAAGTCGCCAAGATACTGTGCAGATAAAACCATAAGTGGAAATAATGCATAAATAAACATTGACTTTTTCCTTGCTTTATTTGCATCCATCCCCTTTTCAATAAAGTATTTTGGCAACCAGCCACCAAGGACACTTCCAAATGTGGTCATTGTATAAACCACCCCTAACGGAAAACTAACTTCCATTCCTTTGAGTCCATATTGCTCCTTTAAAAATGCAGGCAACCAAAATAAGAAAAACCACCAGATAGGATCGGTAAGAAGTTTTCCAATAAAAAATGCCCATGTCTGCTTAAATGTCAATAACTTAAACCAACTAATTTTTTTCAGCGCACTCCCATCAGATGATAAAACTTCGTCTTTATCGCTTAAAATAAAATCATATTCTGCGGGCGTCAATTTACCTTTTTGCAATTTCTCTTCAGGTGAAGCGTAAATTATTTGCCAAAAGAACAGCCAGATTAAACCAACGGCACCGGTCACGATAAAAGCCATTTGCCACCCCCATGTAACAGCAATAAAAGGAACTACCAAAGGAGCCACAATGGCGCCAACATTTGTCCCTGAATTGAAAATTCCGGTCGCCAATGCCCTCTCCTTTCGAGGAAACCACTCAGCAATTGTCTTGTTTGCAGCCGGAAAATTACCGGCTTCTGGAACACCCAATGCGGCTCTGGCCACTCCAAAACCAAATGGGCCTTTGGCAAACGAGTGACCTATAGCGGCAATACTCCAGAAAAACAATGAAAGCGCATATCCAATTTTTGTTCCGAAACGATCAATAATGCCACCCACTAAAAGCATTCCGGAAGCATAAGCAAATTGAAAGCAAATTACAATGTTCGCATATACAGATTCATAATGCATTGGATTATCCCCGAACAAACCGGCACTTTCTAAATAAGGCTTCAATAAACTGAGAACCTGACGATCGAGGTAATTAATTGTTGTGGCAAAAAATACCAGAGCGCAAATGGTCCAGCGGTAATTTCCTACACTTTTTTGAATTTCTTTCATAAGTTCCAGTCTGAAAAATAGTTAGTTACGAGTTGCTTTTTCACTTAATATGATCTCTTCAAATGTAATAATCTTTTTAATTATGGCTAAAAGCGGAAATATCCGGCTGCATTATTATATGAAATATTCTGAACCATCTGTCCAAGAAATTCAATATCCGAAGGGATTTCACCATTTTCAACATCAGTGCCAATTAAATTACACAGGATACGGCGAAAATATTCGTGACGCGAATAGGACAGAAAACTTCTCGAATCTGTGAGCATACCGATAAACCGGCTCAATAAGCCTAAATTTGATAAGGTATTCATCTGATTGATCATTCCGTCTTTCTGGTCCAGGAACCACCAGCTTGAACCCCATTGAATTTTCCCCGGTTCTGATCCATCCTGAAAGTTGCCAGTCATAGTGGCCATCACCTCGTTATCGCCCGGATTCAAATTATAAAGAATAGTCCTTGTCAATTTTCGGTCCAGCTCCAACCTGTTTAAAAATTTCGATAATGCTGTGGCCATCGGATAATCACCAATAGAATCATATCCTTTGTCAGCTCCTAAAAGCCCGAACATACGCGTATTGTTATTTCGCATCGCTCCAAGGTGGTATTGTTGTGTCCAGTTACGGGAATGGTCCAAAACAGCAAATTCATAAAGCATAGCGGATTTGAACTTTAAAATATCTTCTAAGGAAGGCGTTTCCCCAGTTCTTACCTTATCAAATATGGCAGAAATTTCAGTTGCAGTGTATGGTGCAGCATACATGGTTTCGAGTCCATGATCGGATAAACGACAGCCATTTTGATGAAAAAAGAGGTGCCTTTTGTCAATAGCTGCCATAAATTGATCGAACGAAGTAATTGAAATATCCGATGCGCCCTCCAGTAATCCAACATATTTATTAAAGCTCTCAGGATCTTCAATCATCATCGCTTTATCCGGTCTCCAGGCAGGAATCACCTTAACATCAAAATCACTTTCTTTTATAATTCTATGATATTCAAGCGAATCTACAGGGTCATCGGTTGTGCAAATTACTTTTACATTTGATTTACGAATAATTCCCCGGCATGAAAAATCATTTGTTTGCAAAAGTTCATTGCAGGTATCCCAAATCTGACCGGCAGTTGATGGACTTAACAGGCTTTTAATCCCGAAAGGATGACGTAACTCAAGATGTGTCCAGTGATAAAGTGGATTGCGCATGGTATATGGAGCTGTTTCTGCCCATTTTTGAAATTTCTCCCGGTCACTGCTGTTGCCTGTGATAAATTTTTCATCAACGCCATTCGCCCGCATCGCTCTCCATTTATAATGATCACCATGAAGCCAAATCTCAGTTAAATTGTTAAACCGGCGATCTTCGGCAATTTCCTGCGGAGATATGTGACAGTGATAATCAAAAATTGGCATCCCTGAAGCAAAATCATGATATAATCTTTGAGCAGTATCTGTTTGCAGCAGAAAATTTTCATCCATGAATGGTTTCATGTTATTTAATTTTAGGTAATCGAAAGTATTTTAATGTAACCTTATTGTAATTCGAAAAGTCGTTTCAAATGGCGGTCATAAAGATTTTCTTCGACACAACGTCCAACCAGATCACGATGCTTTTCAAGTAATCCGGTATAAAGGACACCACTTTCAGCTGCAATTTTATAACCGACATGGATCAATTGCCTGAAATTGGGATTATAGTCAATATGACCCGGAATATGCCGGAGCGTATTGGCAAATTTCTCACTGCTCCATTGATCAACGACTGCCGCTGAAGGCAGCTGATCTTGCTTTATATCAATTACATCAGCATAAGGAGCACATAATTCCTCCTGACGAACCAACGAACTTTTATAGATATGCTTTGCCAATTCCAGCGCCTCTCCTCCTGCAAGCGCCAATCCTATCACCTCCTCAAGCCAGGTTGTTCCGGCAGTTTTCACATGGATCCCTTTGTCATATTTTCGAATTATTCTTGCAATTTCGGGGTAAATGGAAAATTTATCAGATCCGGAATGGACACTTAATTTGAGATTTTCAGGCAGACCAAATTCTTTTACGGCATAATCAATTACAAGCACATCTTCCTCGAATTCACGTGCAAATTGGGCTACATCACCTGCATAATCGACTCCTTTATTAAAACGTCCCGTAAATTTCGGTGCGATAGTCTGAACTGGAATACCCTGACCGGAAATCATTTTTAAAATAAAAAACAATTCAACCGGCGTCTGTGGTGTCTCAACTTCATCAATCGAAACTTCAGTTACGAAGTGATCTGCACCTTTCTGAGCACATATAACATTATAAATATTACCTGCTTCGCTAATTGCAGCCAGAAATTTATTGGCAATACTAACAAGCAACTGATCCGATACTTCAAAAGGATGTCCGATTCCCGGAATAGTTAAAAGTCCTGCATATTTTTTACAAGAGTCCACGAAAGCACGGATTTCGCTGTCATCGGACGCGGAACCAATTTTGCCGGCAACGTCTAACGTAAAAAAATCAGAAGGGCCAATGAATCCTTGAACATTTGAAAGATTGATATGATCAGCATCAACAAAATAGCTGTCTGAAAATGCCAAAGCTTTAACCGCCGCGTCTGCCTCCGTTCTTGTATCCCCTGGTATGGAATGAATGTAGGAATGTTCTCTGTTCGATTTGTTCCATACCGGAACAATTTCAATTCCTGCAGCGGCCGCTTTGATAATCGCTCTCAATTGGGCTTCACCCTGATGTCCGAAGCGATCTCCTGTTCCCAAACTATATTTACCAATTTTCATAATCAAATTTATTATTTAATAAATTACTAAGCTGGATAAGTACCACTATTGCAGAATGAAATTTTCCCTGAAATATAGGCTCCGTGTTCGCCCACGAAGATATGCTGTTTTTCAATTATGTTACACGATTACGGGGGATTAAATCACCCTTTATGTTTTAAAACATTTTTTTCCGTGTTCGTACACGATATTAATAAAATCTTGTTAGTTTTGTGCACAAATTTAAGTAATTTGAACTAATCCGGTAATGAAAAAGAACATACGAATAATGGACATTGCTGAGAAAGCCGGAGTTTCAATTGGTACGGTTGACCGGGTAATTCATCAGCGTGGCGAGGTATCAATTGAAACAAGAGATAAAATTCTTAAAATAATCAGTGATTTCAATTATCGTCCAAATATTCTGGCAAGTTCTCTAGCCTCCAAGAAAGTGATTACGTTTGCTTCTCTTACTCCCTGGGCACCTGACAAAGATTCCTTTTGGTCAAAACCACAGGAAGGCATCGAAAAGGCAATCAGTCAGTTACAACAATATGGAATAAGACTTAAGCCTTACCATTTTAAGATGGAAGATCCTGAGGCATTTACGCAGGAATCGAATAAATTACTTGAATCATCGCCCGAGGGTGTTCTTTTGGCTCCCTGGGTAAAACGTGAAGCCTTAAAATTCACGCAAGAACTTGATCAACGTTCTATTCCCTATGTATTTATAGATTCCAACCTGAATGAGGCCAAACCCATTAGCTTTATTATACAGGATTCTGTACAAAGTGGTTTTCTGGCTGCAAAGCTGATTGATTATGGAATTGCCCGTCAAAGTAATATATTGATGATCCATATCACTAAAGACCTTCAAAATGCGAACCATTTGCTCCAGAGGGAAAGGGGATTTCTTGATTATTTTAAAACAGTGGATCATAAATCACACAGAATCATAAAATTAGAAGTCCCTTCGGATGAAACGGAAATATTGAAACAGCTTTCGATCTGCTTAAAGGATGCAAAATCTATTCAGGCAGTATTTGTAACAAATTCAAAAGTGCACCAGGTAGCCGGCTTCTTTAACCAATTTCCTGAACGTCCCAAAATTATCGGGTATGATTTGATTCTGAAAAACACTGATCTTCTGTTGAATAATAAAATTGATTTTCTTTTGAATCAAAAACCTGAAGCTCAAGGATATGTGGCCACAAATCTCCTTTTTGATCTGATAGTCAGAAAAGAGAAGGTTAAAAAGGCAAATTATACTTCTATTGACATTATCACGAAAGAGAATATTGAAAATTACTCTTTAATGTAGCTTTAACTAAAAATTTCATCCTCAATAAAAATACTAATATTTGAAATAATGAATAAAATATCTTTTGACGATCTTAATGGTAAAGTATGTGTAATCACAGGCGGAGCAGGAGTAATAGGAATCTCAATCATCAAGGCCCTGGCTTCTGTTGGCATCAAGGTAGCTATTGTTGATATCAATGAAGACCTGGCCAAATCACTGGCAGCAGATCTTTCAAAAGAATTTAATACTTTAATTATTGGAGTTAAGGCCAATGTTCTGGATAAAGAATCACTTGAAAGCGCTAAAGCAGAAATAAATGAAAAACTGGGTCCAATAGACTTGCTGATTAACGGAGCTGGTGGTAATTCCCCACAGGCGACCACCCAGGTTGAGCAACTAGAAGAACCGGATCTTTTAAACCTTGAAAAGACTTTTTACGGGCTTCAGATGGAAGGTTTCGACAAGGTCTTTGCATTGAATTTCAAAGGAACAGTTCTGCCCAGCATGGTATTCACAAGAGATATGCTTGAAAAAAGATCAGGAGTTGTACTCAATATTTCATCAATGAATTCCTATCATCCATTAACAAAAATTCCGGCATACTCCGCCGCGAAGGCATCAGTAAATAATTTCACAGAATGGCTTGCCGTTCATCTTGCGAAAGTTGGAATCAGGGTTAATGCAGTGGCGCCTGGATTCTTCATTACCAACCAGAACCGATTCCTGGTAATTGACGAGAAAACAGGAGAATACTCAGCACGTGGAAATAAAATAGTAACCAATACTCCAATGGGGAAATTTGGTGATCCTGATGATCTTCAGGGCGCGGTTTTATACCTGCTTTCCGATCTTTCATCTTTTGTAACCGGAATCGTGATTCCTGTTGACGGAGGTTTCAACGCCTACAGTGGAGTATAACAATATGGTATTCATACAATTATCGCATCTCACAACTATTATTATTTAAAACATATACCTCATGAGTCTTCAATTAAAAAAAGAATTTGCATGGTCATTACTTGTGCCAACAAGTATGGGAGTAAGAATTACCCCTGCTAATGGCCAGCCTGTCCATTCGAGTGATCTTTTTCAGATGTACGCTTCAAGCGCTGAAACTAACGTCGCAAGCATATCCTCGTACCTTGGACTTCCGGTTAAAGTGTTGACAACATTTGTCAAAGAGAGTCCTGTTGCTCAGTTTATCAAGAATAATCTGAAGAGCCGCAATATGATCTTTGAAGGTCCGGAAATACCACAAGGTGACCCATGGGGTTATCGTCACCAGTTTAACATTGCCGACAGCGGGTTTGGAACACGGGGCCCTCGGGTGCTAAATGATCGTGCCGGTGAAGTTGGCAGAACCCTTAATGTGAAAGATTTCGATCTGGAAAGAATATTCGGAAAAGAAGGTGTACAGATCGTTCATCTCTCGGGACTGATTGGAGCTTTATCGCCTGAAACAAGTGATTTTTGTCTGAAAATTGCGCGGTTCGCAAAAAAATACGGCACCCGAATCTCATTTGATCTCAACTACCGCGCTTCATTCTGGAAAGGACGGGACAAAGAGCTGCGCGAAATATTCACTGAAATAGCTTCCTTATCCGATATTTTAATTGGAAATGAAGAAGACTTCCAGCTTTGCCTCGGTATCGAAGGACCTGAAGCAGGTGGCAAAGGAATTGAGTCAGAAATTGAGGGTTTTAAAGGAATGATCGGCCGGGTAAAAGAGGCCTTCCCAAATGCTTCTGTTTTTGCAACAACCTTGCGGCAAGTGATCAGTTCGAATGAACATTTGTGGGGTGCGATTATGCTGGAAGGCGAAAACTGGCAAGTCATTGAGCCGCGAAGAATAACAGTTCTGGACCGGATTGGTGGCGGTGACGGGTTTGTCGGAGGTCTGCTTTATGGAATTCTCAAAGGATGGGAACCGGAAAAATGGCCTCAGTTTGGATGGGCCACCGGTGCTTTAGCCACAACATTTTTAACGGATTATGCTCAACCAGCTGATGAAGAAATGGTTTGGAGTATCTGGAACGGAAATGCACGTGTAAAACGGTAAGTATTCGTCCTTTTTTTTGAATATTATTCATTAACAATCGCTTAAGATACTGAGCTAAACTATAAAGATATGATCTATTTTCAAACTGGTTCTCCTGTTGCCTCACTTTCGCATGACGATTTGAGGGAAGGGCTATTTACCGCCCTAACATTGCTGGGAAAAAAGAAAAAAATCCTTGCCATTCCTCCTGATTTCACAAGATTTCCTTCACGTGCAGGAGAGCTGACACGCTATGCCTGGAATTATTACGGTGATAAACTAACAGATATTTTGCCGGCTTTGGGAACACATACCCCCATGACAGATCATCAAATTACAGAGATGTTTGGTGATGTGCCTAAGGAGCTGTTTCGCATCCACGACTGGCGGAATGATGTGGTTACACTCGGCGAAGTACCGGCAGAGTATGTCCGCGAAGTTTCAGGAAATGCTGTTGACTTTGCATGGCCTGCACAAGTTAATAAATTATTGGTTGAAGGCGGTTTTGATCTGATTCTTTCGATCGGACAGGTTGTGCCTCATGAAGTTGTCGGGATGGCTAACCACAACAAAAACGTGTTCGTAGGAACCGGTGGCGCTGAAGGAATTAACAAAAGCCATTTCATCGGTGCTGCATTTGGAATGGAAAAGATGATGGGACGACCAAAGACTCCGGTCAGAAGAATTTTCGACTATGCCAGTCATAACTTTGCGAAGCATCTTCCGATCCTTTATATCCTTACTGTTGTCGGGATGGATAAAGAAGATGGTTCATTAAAGGTTCGTGGATTATACATTGGCGACGATGCCGAAGTTTTTAAAGCTGCAGCTGCATTGTCACTTGAAGTGAATTTTACGATGCTTGACCGGCCAATGAAAAAGGTGGTTGTTTATCTGGATCCAACAGAATTTAAATCAACCTGGCTGGGAAATAAATCAGTTTATCGTACCCGGATGGCTATTGCCGACGAAGGTGAATTAATTGTTCTTGCACCGGCGCTTAAAGAGTTTGGCGAAGATCCGGAAATCGACCGGATGATTCGTAAATATGGTTATTTCGGTACTCCGCAAACACTGAAGGCAGTTCGTGAAAATGAAGATCTGAAAAACAACCTGAGTGCCGCTGCTCACCTGATTCACGGCTCTTCAGAAGGTCGGTTTTCGATTACGTATTGTCCGGGTGATGGCAAAGAAAATCTCTCCCAACAAGAAATTGAAAGTGTAGGATTTAAATATGCCGATATAAACGAAATGACTAACTTGTATGATCCTTCAAAGCTGAAAGACGGATGGAATAAATCTGCTGACGGTGAAGAATTTTATTATATCTCAAATCCGGCTATTGGATTATGGGCAGTACGCGAACGATTTAATGCATAAGGACTTATGGTTTTAAATGAAGTAAAATGGGGGATAATCGGGTGTGGAAATGTTACTGAAGTAAAGAGCGGGCCACCTCTTCAGCTGACACCCCACTCCAGTCTTGTGGCTGTGATGCGACGAGATGCTGCACTTGCCCGGGATTACGCTATTCGGCATCAGGTTCCAAAATGGTACAGCAATGCAGATGAACTGATCAATGACCCTGCAGTAAATGCGGTCTATATTGCCACGCCACCTGATTCACATTGCGAATATGCGATCAAAGCAATGCGTGCAGGCAAGGCTGCTTATGTTGAAAAACCAATGGGCAGGACTTATGCCGAATGTCTTGAAATGCTAAAAGTTTCGGAAGAAACCGGAATGCCGCTTTACGTTGCCTATTACCGGCGGGCCTTATCCGGATTTTTGAAAGTAAAAGAACTGATTGATTCCCGCGCAATCGGAAATCTTAGGCTCGTGAATATTCGTTTTTATAAACCACTTGAAAATGAAATGGAAGGTAAAGAAGCGCCTTGGCGTTTTCGACCCGAAATTTCAGGAGGTGGTCTGCTCTTCGATCTTGCATCCCATACACTTGATTTTTTGGATTATGCATTAGGTGAGATTGAAGATGTCAGGGCAAATGCTATCAATCAGGCCGGCCTCTACCCTGCCGAAGATCTTGTATTGGCAACCTGGCAGCACAAAAGCGGAATCGCAGGAACCGGTAGCTGGTGCTTTTCGACTTCTGATAAAAATAAACTCGACGAGGTGGAAATAATTGGTGATCACGGACGAATACTATTCTCAACCTTCGCTTTTAGTCCCGTCGTACTTGAAAACAATTCCGGGAGACAGGATTTTCCGTTTGAAAGACCACCTCATGTTCAAAGTTTACTCATGGAGAAAATTGTAGCTTCCTTGCGGGGAAAAGGGGAATCACCGTCAACGGGAAAGACTGCAGCCAGAACAAATTGGGTTCTAGACGAAATGGTTAAAAACTATTATCAAAAAGACTAAAAATAATCTAATTAACTGAAATGAAGATTATTATAGATGATAAAATTCCATACATCACAGGGGCTCTTGAACCATTTGCTGATGTCTTATACTTGCCAGGAAATAAAACAACTCCTGAAATAGTAAAAGATGCAGACGCAATCATAACACGGACCCGGACAAATTGCAACGAATCATTGCTGGCCGGGTCGGGTGTTAAATTCATTGCATCAGCTACAATTGGATACGATCATATCGACACTGCCTATTGCGAAAAATCGGGTATTACCTGGACTAATGCACCAGGGTGCAACTCCAAATCAGTTGAACAATACATCGCGTCCGCTTTGATGGCGCTGGCAGAGAAAAAAAAGTTTCTACTCACGGACAAAACTATTGGAATTGTCGGAGTTGGAAATGTAGGTTCCAAAGTAGCCCGCCTTTGTGAAATTTTAGGCATGAAAGTGTTGCTCAACGATCCGCCCCGGGCACGGGCAGAAGGAGGGAAATCATTTGTTGAACTTGACGAATTGCTTGAAAAGGCAGATATCATCTCTTTGCATGTGCCATTAAATTTAGACGGGGAAGACAAAACTTACCATCTTACAGATGAACGATTCTTGTCGCACACGAAAAAAAATCCCATTGTTATCAACTCCTGCCGGGGTGAAGTAACAGATACACAAGCCTTAAAATCTGCACTTCTCTCAGGACTGATTTCGGGTGCAGTGATCGATTGTTGGGAAAACGAGCCGGATTTGGATCAGGAATTACTCGGTTTGGTTGATTTGGGAACACCACATATTGCCGGCTATTCGAGAGATGGGAAAGCCAATGGAACTTTAATGAGCATCAGAGCTTTAAGTAAATTTTTCGATCTGGGTATCAATAATTGGAAATGTTCAAATATTGAACTCCCGGATAAAACCGAAATTTTTATTGATGGTACCGGAAAATCAACCCAACAGGTCATCGCTGAAGCAATTTTTGCTTCCTACGATATACGCGAAGATGATAAAAGACTTCGGGCTTCAGTTGAAACATTTGAAAAACACCGTGGTGACTATCCTGTCAGAAGGGAATTTCCAGCTTTTAATATCATTTGCAAAATCAATAATATTAAAACAATCGATAAACTCAAGAAATTGGGATTCAAACTTTAAATGAATTAAATATAAATTAAGCAATGAAAAAAGCAGACATTGGCCTGATTGGCCTTGCAGTAATGGGTGAAAACCTTGTGCTAAACATGGAAAGTAAGGGATTTACTGTTGCCGTTTATAACCGGACAGTTGATAAAGTTGACAAGTTCGTAACCGGGCGTGGTGCAGGTAAAAATTTTATCGGTTGCCATTCTATAGCCGATCTTTGTGCGAATCTTGAACGACCCCGTAAGGTGATGATGCTCGTTAAGGCCGGCTCTCCGGTTGATGATTTTATTGATCAGATTATTCCAAACCTCGAACCCGGAGATATTATTATTGACGGTGGAAACTCTCACTTTCCGGATACCATCCGGCGCGCTAAATACGTCGAGAGCAAAGGTCTTTTGTATATCGGCACAGGCGTTTCCGGTGGTGAAGAAGGCGCTTTATTAGGTCCTTCGATGATGCCGGGCGGATCGCCTGAAGCGTGGCCTGCTGTTAAAGAGATTTTTCAGGCTGTGGCTGCCAAAGTGGAAAATGAACCTTGCTGCGATTGGGTGGGTGAAAATGGCGCCGGTCATTTCGTTAAAATGGTTCATAATGGCATTGAATATGGCGACATGCAGATTATCTGCGAAGCATATCAGATGATGAAAGAACTGCTGGGAATGGATGCAGACGAGATGCATGAAGTTTTTACTGAATGGAACAAAGGAGATCTTGACAGTTATCTGGTAGAGATAACACGTGACATCTTAGGCTTCCGTGACGAAAACGGAGAAGCGCTTGTAGAAAAAATATTGGATACAGCAGGCCAGAAAGGAACCGGAAAATGGACAGGAGTAGCTGCACTCGATCTTGGCATACCACTTACATTGATTGGGGAATCAGTTTTTGCACGTTGTCTATCGGCACAAAAGGATCTTCGCGTTAAAGCATCTAAATTCTTAAATGGTCCGGAAAAACTTTTCAAAGGCGATAAAGCTCAGTTTATCAGTGATTTAAAAGACGCCCTCTTGGGTGCTAAAATTATCTCTTATGCTCAGGGTTACGATCTGATGGGAGAAGCGGCAAAAGAGTTTAAATGGAACCTCAATAATGGCGGAATAGCCCTGATGTGGCGTGGCGGTTGTATAATCCGTTCTGTATTCTTAGGAAAAATAAAGGAAGCATTCGACAAAAATCCACAACTTGAGCATTTGCTGCTCGATGAATATTTTAAAGCAACAATTGAAAAAGCGCAGGCCGGGTGGCGTCGTGTGGTTGCTACGGCAATAACCAGAGGCGTTCCTGCTCCTTGTCTGGCAACTGCTTTAACCTATTTTGACGGGTTCCGCAGCGAAAGATTACCTGCGAACCTCCTTCAGGCACAACGCGACTATTTTGGTGCGCATACTTACGAAAGGGTCGACAAGCCACGCGGTGAATTTTACCACACCAACTGGACCGGCCGTGGAGGTGACACCGCTTCATCAACTTATACCGTTTAAGCAATACAAATAAGAGATCAGTTTATTTAGATAGATTTCCCGGGTTTTCTTTTGAAGGCGATATTCGAAACTATTCGTAAATTTGTAACGATTGAAAAATCGTTACATTTTACTTGTTTTTATGACTCAAAATACTCATAATCAAAATATTGAAATCAAAGGCGCCAGGGTTCACAATCTGAAAAATATTGATCTTCAGATTCCGAGAAACAAAATGGTGGTGATTACCGGTCTTTCAGGATCAGGTAAATCTTCGCTGGCCTTCGACACGCTTTATGCCGAAGGCCAGCGTCGTTACGTTGAGAGTCTCTCTTCGTATGCACGACAGTTTTTGGGAAGGATGGATAAACCTGACGTTGATTATATTAAAGGGATTCCGCCTGCCATAGCAATTGAACAAAAAGTAAATACTCGCAATCCGCGGTCTACTGTCGGCACATCTACCGAAATTTACGATTACATCAAATTACTTTACGCCAGAATCGGCCGGACCTATTCCCCTGTCTCCGGTAAGGAAATCGTGAGAAATGAAGTTTCTGATGTTGTTAATTCGATTTTTGCATTTCCGGAAGGGACAAAAATTATTCTCCTTTCACCTTTTGAATTTTCTAAGGGAAGAACGCTGGGCCAGGAGGCAGATTTACTTCAGCAACAAGGCTTCACCCGCCTTGAAATAGATAACGAGGTGATCCGGATTTCCGATCTTACTGAAGCTCAGTCATCGAATAAAAAAGGATTAACGATCAATATCGTAATCGATAGGTTTAGCGTTTCAGACAATGAAGATTCGCTGAACCGGGCAGCTGATTCGGTACAAACCGCCTTTTATGAAGGCAAAGGAGACTGTATTGTCAGGATGATCAATGATAAAGAAACGATTGTTCGACGTTATTCTAACCGTTTCGAAGCTGACGGAATCGTTTTTGAGGAGCCGTCATTGCATATGTTCAGTTTCAATAACCCGATAGGTGCCTGTCCGGTTTGTGAAGGATATGGAAAAACAATTGGAATAGATGAAGATCTGGTGATTCCCAATAAATCGCTCTCTATTTATAATGAAGCGATTGTATGCTGGAAAGGAGAAAAAATGGGGGAATGGAGGGAGCAGCTCATAATGAATTCGGATCGCTTTAATTTTCCAATTCACAAGCCTTATTATGAACTTTCTTCAGACCAAAAAAAATTATTGTGGTCAGGAAATCAATATTTTGAAGGACTCACTGCTTTCTTCAAAAGTCTTGAAGAACAATCCTATAAAATTCAGTACCGGGTTATGCTGTCGCGCTACCGGGGTAAGACAATCTGCCCTGAATGTGAAGGAACGCGACTGAAAAAAGAGGCTTCCTATGTCAGAATAGGTGGAAAAGCAGTTTCTGATCTTGTCAATCAACCTATCGATCAGCTGGCATTTTTTTTTAATGGATTGGAATTAACCGATCATGACAGTGTAGTGGCAGAGCGATTATTGATCGAAATTAAAAACCGCATAGAATTTCTGTGCGATGTCGGATTAGGATATCTCACGCTCAACAGGCTCTCTTCTTCATTATCTGGAGGTGAATCGCAACGGATAAATCTGGCTACGTCGCTCGGAAGCAGTCTTGTAGGATCGATGTACATTCTTGACGAACCTTCGATAGGTCTGCACTCACGGGATACAATGCGGCTCATCAAAGTGCTTCGGAAACTTCAGCAGTTGGGCAACAGCGTAATCATTGTCGAACATGACGAGGAGATTATCCGTGATGCAGATATGATTATCGATATCGGACCACTTGCGGGTCGTAATGGCGGAGAAGTAGTCTTTCAGGGATCACACAAAGAACTGGCCTTAAACAAGATAAGCCTGACTGCCAAATATCTCAATGGAACAGAAAAAATTGAACTTCCTGTTATCAGACGCAAATGGAATAATTATCTCGAGATTACCGGCGCACGCGAAAATAACCTCAAAGGAATTGATGTTAAATTTCCTTTGAATACGCTTACTGTAGTGACAGGCGTCAGTGGTTCCGGAAAGTCATCACTTATCCGTAAGATTTTATATCCTGCATTGACAAAGCACCTTGGCGGTTACGGAGAAAAGACAGGCGATCACACACGATTGCAAGGCGATCTTTCATTGATAACGGCCGTCGAATTCGTCGATCAGAATCCAATCGGAAAGTCCTCACGTTCGAATCCGGTAACCTACCTTAAAACTTATGATGATATCCGGAAATTGTATGCCGATCAGCAGGCCTCCAAGATAAACGGGTTTACCGCATCTCATTTTTCCTTCAATATCGATGGGGGGAGATGTGAAGAGTGCCAGGGAGAAGGGGAAATAAAAGTAGAGATGCAATTTATGGCCGATATCCATCTGACTTGCGAAAGTTGCAATGGCAAACGATTTAAACCTGATGTACTGGATGTTAAATTCAAAGAAAAAAACATTTTCGATATTCTGGAAATGACAGTCGATGAGGCGATTATCTTTTTCTCAGAAAAAGATAAGGCCGAAGGCAGAAAAATAGCAAAAAAATTAATGCCGTTACAGGATGTTGGTCTGGGCTATGTAAAGCTCGGACAATCGTCAAGCACACTTTCAGGGGGTGAAAGCCAACGCATTAAACTGGCTTCTTTTCTTGCGAAAGAGAAAGACTCCCCTACCCTTTTTATTTTTGATGAACCAACTACCGGTCTTCATTTTCACGATATCAGAAAATTACTCGAGGCTATCAATGCCCTTATATCCAGGGGACATACGGTGCTGATTATCGAACACAATACCGAAGTGATAAAAGTAGCCGACTGGATTATCGATTTAGGCCCGGAGGGTGGAGAGGCAGGCGGATATAAAATATTTGAAGGCACTCCCGAAGAGATTATAATTTGTGATGAATCTTATACCGGAAAATACCTCGTCAATAAATTATTTCTTTCTGTTCAGCCACCAATACACGGGAAAGCCTGAAAAAATAAGCGTGAGACCAAATATGGCTTCGCGGGGTCTTGTAATGATGGTATTAAAAACCAAAACAATACAAAATACAATAAAAATTGCCGGCACAACAGGGTAGCCCCAGACTTTGTAAGGACGAGGCGCATCGGGCATTCTTTTACGTAATATAAACACACCCAGCGAAGTAGCTCCATAGAAAATAAATACGGCAAAAATAATCATATCTGTCAGCTGATCAAAGGTCCCGGAAAGCACCAGAACTGAAGCCCAAACCCCTTGCCAGATCAGCGAATTAGCTGGAGTGTGCGCCTTGTTCAACGTTCCAGCACTTTTAAAAAAAAGTTGTTCCTGTGCCATCGCATAATACGGACGGGCGCTGGCAAGAATGGTGGCATTTGTACAACCGAGTGTGGTAATCAGGATCAGCAATGAGATAAATAAGGCACCATTGGCTCCCCAAAAAGCCCTCACGGCTTCGATCGCAGCAATTTGGTTGCCTGATTGGTAGATCTTTTCCAGCTGAGGAATGCTCAAAAGAGAAAGATAAGTTACGTTAACCAGCAGATAGACAGCGATCACCAAAAAAACACCAAAAACAATACCTTTTGGAATATTCCGCTTGGCATCTTTTACTTCGCCACCAATAAATCCTACAGATGCCCATCCCTGATATGCCCAAAAAGAGGCCAGCATTGCAGTGAAAAAAGTGGAGATTGTAACCGGAGCTTCGGATGAAGAGCCAAAATTGAAACTGCGTAAAGGAACTGACTGATGACTTCCCAAACCAAAGGCGACAATTAGAAAAATTCCCGCAAACACAAGTATCAACACTAATTTACTTACTCCTGCACCGGTTTTAATTCCTTTGATATTCACCAGAGTGAGAAGGAATATCAATAAAATTGCGGTCAGTTTTACCGTAAAATCATCAAATGGAAAGAAGACTCCTCCTATTGAAAAATGGCTAAGCGAAGCAAGTAATACCGGTAAATCAAATAAACTATTAAGCGATTGAGCGAAAACATAAGCTAAGGATGAAATTGCGGCAGACTGAATTACAGAGAACAATGACCATCCGTATATAAATGCGAAGAACCGGTTGTATATTTTTTTGTAATAAACGAAGTCACCCCCTGTATCGGCAAGCAGACCAGCAACTTCAGCGTTTCCTAAAGCGCCAAATAAAGTTATGAGGCCCCCAACTACCCATGCAAGTAAAACCCAGCCTGACGAATGAAGCTCTGCAGCCATGGGTGCGATTTTTTTGTAAACTCCCGATCCTAAAATATTGCCGACAACAACAACAATTACATATCCAAGACCAAGTGTCCTTAATAATTTTGTATTTGAATTCATTATCAAATTCTTTTTTATATTCCGCAAATATAACTTTTTTGTTCTTCGGTAATCCGGGTCATTAAATCAAAAAAATATTGAACATAAATCCAAAACAATTAAGTAAAAATTCCATATGCAGCAGATCACTCCAATATTTCAAAGAAAAATAATTTATCTTTGCCATAATCCTGATGAATCAGTTCAACAAATAAAGCAGGTCCACAATTCTATCTAAATCAATAAAAATTTATAGGAGACTTTTAAATTCCTAAAAAATACTTTTGTAGGCATGGGCATTGACAATAAAACACGGGAACTTCTTACTAATCTAAAATCATCAGATCCTGAATTTGTGCTTCGTACAATCGAACAGGTAAGGGAATCTGGAAACCCAATTGTATTAAATGATCTTATTGATTTACTGAAAAAAACAAGGAATGCAACCATAAAAAAAGTCATTTTAAACCTTCTGTCGGAACTTAAGGATGAAACAAGTATTCCGCTACTGATTTCAGCCATTAAAGACGAAAAATATGTTGGAGAACGTAAAGAACTGATTGCGTGTTGCTGGCAGAATGGCTTGATTTACAATACATATCTTTCCGATTTCATAGACATAATCATTAATGAGGAATTCCCGGCTGCTTTTGAAGCCTTTACCGTTATCGAAAATATGTTTGGGACAATTGCTGATGAAATAATTGAAGTTGAAATTATTAAAGTAACAAATGCTCTGAAAAATAGTGATGAAGAAAAGACCTATTTACTAAATGGGTTATTGACTATTATTAGGGATATTCCTGAAGAACAGGAGTTTGCTGATTAATTCACCAGTGAAACAGAAGGCAAAGTAACCATGACTAATTTTTCGGAACAAAATCAGATTTCGGCTTGGCCAGCTACCGGTTTTAAAAGGATCGTATTTCTTGCTTTTATGCTGATTACAACTGCTCTTCACCTGAAAGCGCAGGATCCTGAATTTTCGCAGTTTTATGCCAATCCGCTTTATTTAAATCCTGCACTAACTGGTACCAGCGCCTTTCCGCGTGTAGTCACCAACTATCGGAATCAATGGCCGCGTCAAGGCAATACTTATGTAACTTATAATTTAACTTACGATAAATTTGTCAACAGCATCCGGGGAGGAATTGGACTCAAAGTAATGTACGACAGAGAACTTAATGGTGTAGTTAACAGTATAAATACCTCTTTTATTTATTCTTACCATATCAAGGCAAGCGACCGATTGTTTTTCACCATGGCACTCGAAGCTGGCTTCATTTATAAACAATTTAATACTTCAGGATTAATTTTTCCTGGAATGATTGATCAGGGAACGGGGACAATAACTGGAACTATGCCTCTTCCTTTTGAAGACGGCCAAAAGATTTTCCCTGATTTTTCCTTTGGGGCGGCAGGACAACTCGACGATGTGTATTTTGGCATTGCCTTGCACCATCTCACTCAACCTGATCAATCAATCCTCGAAGGTGACCAGGTGGGAAGACTTCCGATGAAACTTACACTGCATGCCGGAGCAAAAGGGCATCGGTTTCACCGCGAATTATTCTCCAGGGCTTTTACGCTGTCTCCAAATTTTGTATACCAGCAGCAAGGTTCTTTCAAGCAGATCAATGCAGGAATTTACATGAAAGAGGAGTTGCTGACTTTTGGATTGTGGTACCGGAATAATTTGTCGGTCAGACCAGATGCACTTATTGCCATGATCGGAATTCAAAGGGAGAGGTTTCAGTTTGGATACAGCTTTGATTTTTCTTTATCGAATATATCGGCTTATAGCTATGGCTCTCATGAGATCTCTTTGACCTTTTTCTTTGGTGAATCCCACCGCAGGCTTTTCAATAACACCATGCTTATACCACAAATGTAAAGAATAATTCTTGCCAATTGTCTTATTTTCAAACCACCAAAATATTCAATAAACAAGGGTAACAGTTCCTGTTTGCCGGTGACGTCGTCCCAGAAAATCAGTAAAATCAAGAACCCAGACATAAGCTCCGGCGGGGGCAAAAGAAGAATCATGCAATTGTCCATTCCATCCTTTGATTTCATTCTTTGCTTCAAAAACAATATCATTCCATCTGCTCATAATCACCAGATGATAACCCTCCACAGCAATTCCATCAGAACCAAGCTTATATTCGCGGTCTATCGCGTCAGGCGCATTAGGTGAGAACGCATTGGGCGGGAAAATCCTGTCAAACGCAACGAGAATCTGATGAGTGACAGTATCTGAGCAAAGCTGATTGTTAAAAACTTCCAATAAAACGGTCCGGTAACCGGTGACACTATAATCGTGAGTAGCATCCCTTTGGCCGGAAGTAAGGCCATCGCCAAAGTTCCATACGTAAGTGCTTGCACCTAAGCTTACATTAGAAAAATTAATCGTGGGCTTATCATTATACACAATTTTATTATCCATGCCAAACAGCGCTGTAGGTTTAGGATAGGCCCAGACCAGTTCTTTTCTGCTCAAAGTGTCAGAACACCCGGTTGTTGATGATAATGCGGTCAGAATTATGTCATATTTATGATTTGGCACCTCATAGCTATGCTTTGCCTGGGCACCGGTTCCCTTTGT
>JBAXOA010000037.1:0-36024 GCA_037133495.1 Mariniphaga sp.
CCTTTCCCTCATTTGCCTCCGGTTAAAAACCGAAGGTTATTTACAGGTGACTCTTACAGAGTTTTCGGTTAACTTAACTAAATTGCTCATCCGAGACGAGATCCTGCATTTCATTCTGTCTCATATTTAATTTACATCTAAAAGCCACTGTTTTTTCACAAACGGCCAGACACCTGCTTTGTAGTATCGATGACCCTCGTCACCAACATATAATTCGCAATTACCGGGTACACCGGCTACCGTATAGATTTGTTTAAGATGATCAAAGGCTTTTCGAGATTCCTCTATCGGGAAAATATTATCCAGTTTACCCTGAACGGCGCAAAAAGGGCGGGGAGCAATTAATCCTGCCACATCGGCCATTTCGCCAAGCTGCATAATTCCAGGAACATAATTGCAATCGCAGTGGTACAGCGATCCTATACTTCCTGTAAAAGTACAGAAATAAGAAGAAGGAATGGCAGCTGAAATTCTGGTATCGCAGGCTGCAGCGAATAAAGTCACCGTACCTCCTCCAGAATTGCCTGTTACCACGATTTTTTTTGGATCAATTGGTAAAGTTTTCAGAGCCCAGTCAATAAGCTTTGAAACATCCCAGACACGGTCTCCAATGGGAGTTCTGCCGACAAGGATATCCTGCATTAATAAGGTGCGGCATGAAGAGCCAGCATCTTTTTTCAGATCCTCGGGAGTACGTGTCGCTCCAAAGCCTCGGGTTGTGGGGGCAATGGCGAAGTAACCCTCTTTGACAGCCTGAACGGCCACATTCCGTTCTCCATTTTCGCCACTTTCCCTTTCCTGCTCATCGTGATAAATCCCGGCATACAATTCCGTATTTTTTGAATGTCCGTGAGGCGTAATTACCAGTCCCGAATGTTGCCGCGAGGTTTTAGGACGAAGCAGAATAAATGGTAGTGGAACAGTAGGCTCGGTCCAGATAAGCCATCGTTCGCGAATATTTCATTTCTGCACCTGCATATAAGGATTCAAAATGAGCTGGTGAACTGTACTTATCGACCGGATGAGTCGGTTCAGATTTTACGGTTAATCTATTGGTCCGGCATTGCAGTAAAAATGCGCAACTAACAATTACCAAAAAGGATTTTAATATAAACGCTGTTTTGCTCCATGTTTTGGGATTGCATTGTTTAGCGGGTTTTGAGATCATAGGTTCCTTTTAATTTTTTAGCTTGAGTTCAAGAATTGTACCGGCAATAAAGCGGATGCCGTTATCGGTATTAAAGTAATAAACCACCAAAGCAAGGTTTTTATCCATCATCGCGGACCAGCAGTAACCCAGATCGCCACTTCCGCCATCCTCCCGGATGAGGAACTCCGGAGCTGTGGAAAAATCGGTACATTCAGGGTTCAAAATCCTTGCCCTTATGCCGAATGGCTTATGCCGGTATCCGTATGTCAGCAAGACCCGGTTGTCGGGCAGTTTCAGCGCATGCAAAGGATAGCCATAAAAGCCCATACTTTTCCAGCTAAATGATTTCCCTCCATCAGTAGAGCGGGCAATACACGACAGCTGATCCGGCATATTTGCTGTCCGAAGAAAGGCCACCAGGTCACCTTTTGGTGTTTCGCAGAGCGATGTCTCATCGAACGAGATTTTTTCATCAGAAGCAACCGGACCTGAATAGTTCCATGTGATCCCTTTATTGTCTGAAATCAACAAATGAGTTGAGATTTTATTCGGTGAATCGGCACTATTACCTGCGACAACCCAATAGATTCTGCCATTTTTCCCTTCACACAGAGCGCCCCGGTTATACGCTGGTAAGGGTTTCCCCCAAACATTTACCTGGATATCTGTTGGAATAGGTGGCGGATAGAAAGGTCCCTGCCAATTTTTGCCCCCATCAGCAGAACGGACAAGGTATCCTCCGAGGAAAGTAAATGACGTGGAATGATCGGATTTTCGATCTTTAAGAATGGTAATTTTCCTGTTCAGGATACTATCGGCATCCTTTCGGATGAGCCCCCAGATATAACTTGTACAAATCAAAGTTCCATCTTTAAGCTGCAACAGGCACGGGTCCTGAGAGCCGCCAAAAGGATGGGCAAAGATCAGCTCCGGCTCTTTTGTCCAATTCTCACCGTCGTGTGAACGAACCATCACCAAATAGCTGTTCGGATCGGTATGCGAAATACCCTCTTCGCCAAACAGTCTGCGGTCGGGAGCCCTGCGGAAAGCGACCAGAAATTCACCGTTGGGGCGCTTGACCACCGAAGGAAACGCGGCATAAAACAACGAATCCTTGTAAATGATAAGGTCTTTTACTTTTCGGATTTCCGGTAGATTATCAATTTCCGATTTCTTTTTCTCATCACTTACCGGATTCAAGGCAAATGAGTTTTCAAACTTAACTCCGCAAAGAATAATCAAAATCAGAGCGATGCTAAAAGAATAGATTCGTTTTTCCATGATAAAATCATTTAGCAGGAAACCATCCTTTGAGGAATTGTTCCTGTGTTCCGTGATAAACCGCTTCGCCTAGAAATTCCTTTCCCATTTGATTTCCCCATGAGTAATTGATAATCAGATTTCCCCGATATTCGCAAAAATCGATGTCCGAATTATTCAGATTATCAGCAGATAGGATTTTTTGGTTCAGGCTATCCGGTAAGTTAATATTGGAAATTTGCTTGTCTGCTGAAGATGCCTTTAATACAGGATTTAGCGGACTTGCTTCCCAGTGAATCAGATCTTTTGAATGCACAACCCTCGCTTCATACCCTTGAAATGCTTCAAGATAAAAATCATAATAATAGCCATCGAGGTAACGTAAACAGTGCGGGGCAGTATAACGATCCATCGCATAATTGTGATCCCTTGACAGAATCTCCCATTTCTTAAGATCGGGAGAAGTTGCAAAATGAGCCGTAAATCGCTCTCCGGCCTCTATTTCCGGTTTTCCTACTTCAAACATCATCACAAAAGTGTCTTTAACTTTGATCATTGAAGTATTAAACATACCCCATCCGGGAAGTTCAAAGGCCAGCCAATGTTCCCAGTTTTCAAGATCCTGAGATGCAAAAATATAAATCCGTTCTCCGTCTCCCTTGTCAACGGCAGTCACATAGGCCACATTATCATAAACAAATGCGCTTCCGAAGTGGAACCCTTTAGCGAAAGAGGTGGTTGGCATTCCTGTCTGATGGTCGACGAAGCGGAAGTACGAGTCACCGGTCTTATTGGCCCAATAGTTTGTCCTTACATATTCGAACCGGTAAACCTTGTCTTTAAATACGACAGGAGTTGTCTCCACCATGTCGCAATCGATTGTTCCGGTTTTTTCGATCAGAGGCCGTCCCTCCTTGTCGGTAGGAGGATGGTTAGTGCTACATGCAAAAAATATTAACACACTTATTATCAGGATTAACCTAAAGATATTTAGTTTTTTCATAATCTATATTTACAGATTTTCGCCTAGTTCTTCGAGTGTTCTCCCTTTTGTTTCGGGGAAATATTTCCATACCACAATTGCCTGAACCAGCATCATCACCGAAAAGAACATGAAAGCATGACCGACTCCAAACTGAGATCCTTTCACCACCATCGGGAACAAGAATGTTATGAGCGCGGCAAAAAACCAGTGGGTAAAACTTCCCAGAGATTGGCCTTTGCCACGGATACTATTTGGAAATATCTCTGCAATTAATACCCAGATTACGGCTCCGGTTGAAAAGCCGAAAAACATAATATAGGTTAATAAAAGGAAAAGCAAACCATAGCCGGAAAAATCCTGCATGTAAAATATCCTGGCTATAAGTCCCAGACATACTGACATTCCAATTGAGCCTGTAATCAAAAGTTTTTTCCGCCCTGCTTTGTCAATCAGCACCATTCCGACAATTGTAAATACTCCCATCATAAGACCAACCAGTATCGATTGAAACATTGAGTCGGCATTTGTCAATCCGCTTGATTCAAATATACGCGGTGAATAGTACAGGATTGCATTAATTCCCGAAAACTGATTAAACATCGCCACCAAAAATGCGATTGAAATTGGTTTAAAGTAAATCCGCGAAAACAACCGCGCACTACCATTTGATGATTTCGCCAAACTTGATTTAATCTCTTCAATTTCCTCGTCTACCGAACTGGTCTCAATCTTATCGAGGATGATCTTTGCTTTTGCAATTTGTCCTATTCTGATTAAAAATCTCGGACTCTCGGGGATGAATGAAATTAAACCGAAATACAACAAGGCTGGAATTCCTGCCACTCCAAGCATCCACCGCCAAGGTTCTGCTCCAAAGTCACGCAGAAGGAAATTGGAAATGTAAGCGATCAGAATTCCCGAAATTACATTGATCTGAAACATGGCAGTCATCCTTCCCCTGATTTTTGCCGGCGATATCTCGGCAATATACATTGGAGCAACTACCGATGACGCACCAATACCTATCCCTCCAAGAAAGCGAAAGAAAATAAATAAACTGACATTGCCTGCCAGGGCACTCCCCGCTGCAGTAATTACATATAATGCTGCGATGATAAAAAGTGTGGGCTTTCTCCCGTATCGGTCGGCCGGTTGTCCTGTAACAAAGGCGCCGATTACGGTACCAATGAGCGCCGATGAAATGGTGAATGCATGCCAGAAAGGAGTCAGCTGAAATAAACGCTGAATGTGTTCTTCTACGCCAGAGATAACGGCAGTGTCGAAGCCAAATAGGAATCCTCCCAAGGCCACAATAACAGACCAGATTAATACGTTTGAGTTGGTTTTGTTTTTCATTTATATTATTTAGTATGGATTTGAAGGACTTAATTCCCAAATTTTTACGCTTTTTACATTTATATCTCCCCCTTTAGAGAACAAACTGATTCCTTTACCGCCTAAGGTAGGGTAAACCATGCGGCCAATAGCTTGCCTGTCGTTAGCGAAGACTTCGATTATTGATTTGTCAATAAAGATTCTCAGAACCAGCGGTTCGTCTTTTCTAAGTTCAAAGGGTGCCTCTTCAACGATTTTGCGACCGAACGAAAGACCCGATTTATGGGTATCAAACTTTAACTTTTTGTCTGAATTATCATAATAAATAACGGTTTCTTCGCGGCCATCATCTGAAACTCCGACTTTCACCCCATATAGTTTAGCGCTATTTGGAGGAATGGTAACTTCGAGTTCCAATAATTCTTTGCCCGGTTCCTGCAATTTCACAACGCTACCTGAAACCACTTTAATATTTGAAACCACCGATTCTTTCATCCGTAAACTTTCCAGCTCTTTTACAGGCCTCATTCTTAGTGTTCCGTCATTCCCAACCCATAAGGTGCGCGGAAGTCCGTAAGTGCCGGTCCATCCGCTATTATTAATTACCGAGTCAGGACGGTCGTCGAAGATCCAGCTCCACATGATTTGCCTGCCTTTGCCATCTACCATAGTTTCGGGGGCAAAATAGGCATTGTCTTTCCAGGTCATCCGGCCATGATTCTCGGGATAGAAATGTTCATTCTTGTAACTGCCAACATAATATTGGGCACCTCTGTTATGACTGATAAAAAGCAACAGGTGTTTTCCGCTTGGTTTTCCACCCTCTGGAGTGGACGGCAAAGGCAAAAAACCGGGACACATATCATCCTCATTTTTGCTGGTCCATTTGCGATCTGACTGATATAGCTCATGCTTATATTCCCAGTTTTTCATATCATCTGAAGCAAATAAATAAAGGCGGTCGCCCTGATAATTCAGTGAATCAGCGGGAAGCGGGATATCCTTTTCGTTGTTCGCAGGAAGTTCCTTTCCCCGGGATCCGTATTTCCGAAGTACCAATAAATTGCCGGCAGCCATATAATAATGACCGTCTTGTTTCCAGATATTTGAAGGGTCGGCTGAGCCTACATGGAAAACTTTGCCTGATACATCCTTTAAATCAGTGATCCCCCATTCTGACGATTTGATAACCGGGTTGCTTGCCGATTTTTCCCAATGATTAAAGTTCTGATCGGTACTTTTTGCCAGGCCAATTCCTTTGGCACCCCATAACATCCAGTAAGACAGGATGACAGAACCGTCGTCATCGACAAAAGCACCACCGCTAAAACATCCTTCATCGCCATTGCCGGGCATTACTGCATCAGGATGATGGCGCCAATGCAGCAAATCGGTACTCGAAACATGGCCCCACGAAAAACCGACAGCTTCACGGTTATAGAGGTACATGAGGTGATATCGTCCGTTTGCAAAGAAGGCTCCGTTGGGATCGCCGGGCCGGCCATTATCTTCAGGAAACGCAAAATGGTAGGCCGGCCGGTAAGGATCAGCCAATAACCGTTCCCTGAATTCCCTGGTAGCTTTTATTACTTCTTTGGGTATTGACTGATTATCCTTTACCAGCGAAGGGGTTGGTTTATTTTGGGCTTGAGAAGTGAACTGAAAAACTAAAACGGTGGATAGTAAGAGGATAATCTTTTTCATACTTTAGATTTAGTAATCATGAAAATCATTTTCTGTTAGTCCTGTACCTTCACACTCCATCCGGAGAATGTTACAGTGAATGGTTTGCCATTTGAGGAGCCGGCCGCAAGCCCCAGGTCAACAGCTTCGGTTAAGCCCGGAAGCGGCGTTGACTTACGCTGAATTATCCAGCTTTTATTGTCTGCGCTAACGTAACCGCTATAAGTATTTCCATGCCGTTCGAGTTTGAGCCATACCGGCAATTTTGTGTTTTCAGGCAGATTTTCGCTGGCCGCCTTGTGCATACTCCCATCACCAAATTCGTCGTATTCGATACCTGCGCGATTAGGGGTAGTAAACATAAGCACAGAACCCAAACTACCCTTGACAACATCAAAACTTTGGGTGATGTCGTTTCGTGCATAAAGTCCTGCACGGAACCATGCCTCGGTTTTTTCTCCAAAAGCATCAACCTTTACTGTTGCAACAAAATCACCCCTGAGTTGCCTGAGATAAACGGCTGCATAGGCATCTTCGGCATGAAAAAAATCGTTTCCCGCTGCCGTTATTTTGTAACTGCCGTTTATCGGATCGAACGACACATTTGCAGGTTTTGATTTCGCCGAAAGATAGGTGAGCAGCTTTTCCTTTTTCAAATCCAGCTCCCTGTATTTGGATACAGTCACTATTATTTCGGAGCTGTTCTCAATGCGAACTGGAACCATACCCACCTCGGGGATAATCTCAAACTGAACCTCTTTTTCCTCCATCGGCTTGAGCGACAGCGGTTGACGCTTTAACTCCCTTTCGCTGCCATATAATCGAATTGTTGACTGATAGTTGACCTGTTGCACGTTCCTTGCCGTTGCGCTTACCTTAATACATTCCCCCAAAAGAACTCTTTCCTCAGAAGTACGAATATGATCAAACACGACAGAAGGCTTTTCGCCTTGTACATTTACGATTTGCCCCTGAGTTTCACCTATGGCTATTTCCTGCATCCCACTGTTTAACAGCCGAAATACGAATTCAATTCTGCGGCTGTTATTTTTTATAACAGGAAACTCTTTGGTTTGAAATATTTTACCGTTAATGTATAAAAAGACCGGGGCAAAGCCTGTGGATCCGGAGTTAAAGATATCTGCCGACACTTTTACCTCAGAACCTGTTGGTAACACGTTAGAGCCAGACAATGTACTACCGGAAATTTTCAGGTTTGATGCGACAAATGCCGGTGATACCTCAATAATCTCCTCCGGAGCATTTTGGGGTGGCTCGATAAGCTCATTATCCCGGTAAATATTATCGGTCAGGTATGCTCCGTTGAGTTTCATGGTTCTTTGCTCAATATCGTAGTAAATATTCTTCTCAACTATCCAATCTTTTGCAAGACAATCAAACCAAACAGGAACATTCTCATTGGTGAATCCACGGTGCACCTTGTGGAACAGATTATTCCTTACAAAAGAATTTACTGTCAAACCGGCGAGTTTAATAACACCGGTATCATCAGCATCATTCTGCATATCATTAAAATGATTATATTCAATAAGATAATTGCCGTCTGCCTCCTCCTCCATATTCCCCCACTGACATGATATGCAGTTGGGCCAGTAGCTTTTATAAAAATAATTGTGTGATATGGTGGTGTAATTGGTATATAGAAACTGCACCACGTCCCCTCCGCATTCTAAAAATTTATTTTTGCAGATCATTGTTTGCTTCACCTGCTGCCTGATATTTCCAATTTCTTTAGGACCCCTGCCCTGAATCGCACCTCTTTTGAGCTGTCGGAAAAGGTTATTGGCAATACGTGTATTTGTGCAACCAAAGCCCAGCTTTACAGCTGTGCTTTCGCTATTACTCAGCTCAGAATTTTCAAGCTCGCAGGCATGAGCATATTCGAAAGAAATAACTGTGCCACCGGCTGTGACTCCATCAAAAGTTAAACCATAGAAGCGGAGGTTCCGGACAGGTCGTCCCTCTTCGCCCGTTACTGTTATCAACTGGTTATACCGTGGAACGCACATCCTGGCTTCATTCGGATTGGAAATCCCTTTCATGGGAATATGGCTGATTTCTTTTCTCCCCTTATCAAAGTACCATTCGCCTGGTTGATCCATGGCATCCTTTACATTTTCAACGTAATAACGTGGAGGTACCATAAGGAGGCGGGGTTCCGAATGGGCCAGGTAAGCAATCTGCTTTTTCTCGTCCACATTGGCAATAGAATTTTCAGCAATATTCCAACGCATCAGCAATATTACACGGTTATACGCCATCTCCCTCCAATTTTTCACATCCCCTTTTCTGAAGTTAAGCTCTGAATTATTGGTCAGTTTTTCAACTGTAAAATACCCCGAATCAGGGGTGCGCGCCGGGATTTGTTTCTGTCCGTTGGAAAGCAGTGAAATTGCATTTTCCTGTGCAAATGGTGCAACCCAGCAATTGCCTGTTTTTTTCCAGTTTGTCACCTCTAATCCACCAGTGATAAAAGGCTTTTCACCAGGATAGGCAGCATAAGTCACATAGTGGTCACGAAGGTTGTTAAACTCAAAAGCTCCGGTGGGTAAACTTGTTTCTACCCGTTCTCCCCCGTCTTTTGGTTTAAATTCCAGCGGGGTGGACAAGGTATAAAGTCCCTCACGAATAAAAACTACAATGTCCTTACCCTTGCCAAGGGGATGGTTACTGCCAATGTACCGTGAAATGTTAGCTATTTTTTTTGCCTGATAAACCTGGGACTTCAGATCACGTACACCTTGTTGCGCCCTTTTAATTGTTGCAAAAGGTCCATCAGTTCCGGCAGCATTGCGTTCAGAAAGTGTCCCCGACCAGTTATCGTTACCGTTTGGGGAGACGTAAAAGTCACCTTTTGCTTTTGTGGCATCAAACTCTTGTCTCGACTCGCTTCGCATCAAGGTACCATCCCGAAGCTGGGCTGAAACTGACAATTCCATAAGGAGTATCATCAAAAATAAGGTCGTTTTTATCACTTATTTATTGGGTTTTCTCAAGTTAACAGGAAGCAGTGCGGGAAAAGGCTGATGAGGCTCAGTCTGATACCAGTAAGCTACGGAAGCAATATCGTCATCCAACAGCCTGTATTTTCCGTTTTTCCCCCAGCCCAGTGACTGGATAGTAATTTTTAAATCTTTTTCGAAGCAAATCGGATCAGGCAGGTGCCAGCGGTAAAGACTCCAGTAAATCGGCAATTGACCTTCTGTTGTAGAAGGGAGCGTAGTGCCTGAGTAGGCAGTGGTGTACGATTCGGCAAAACCATAACTTCCCAGAAAATAATCTTCCGTTCCCGTGCCGCATATAGTCGGGAATTTTGTATCCCCATCCATAAAAAATTTCACTTCACCTTCGCCAAACCAGCCTTTTGAAGTCATTTGTGTCCATGCAAGAAAGGTCCCGACATAGCGCCCCTTCCCCTTCACACCGTCTAGGATTACATAAGGATTTTGATTGCTGGTGTTGGCGCGACGCCACTGAGCATGGAAATATCCGGTATTTTTGGAAACCGGCTTTAATGCATAGGTGATCTGAAAAGCTAACAGATCTAAATCCTTTGCCCCTTCATTGGTAAAAGTCACTCTGGCATGATGTCTGAAAGGCATTGGCCAGTAACAGTTTAGGGCATTTTGCGGATTTACCACTACAACTTGTGAATTTACCCGGGCGAACTTTTCATGACCAACAGCAAAGAAGTCCGGTGCAGGAACTTCAACAGATGGGGTAGCTTCTCCATCCCAATAAAACCGCAAAACATTTGCACGGCTCAATCCCTCAACCATCCAGATATGTTCAATTGAGCCCGGACCTTCAACGTCCATCAGGGTAACAGTTTCTCCGGCATTAACGCGTAAAAATGGTTTTACTTTCCAGCCCTGACCAAGACTGTCAGCGGCGCGGGCTGAAGCCGCCGGTTTTAGCTCCGACGGATCAGGAATCGCCATGCCGCCCATTCCCTTTGCACCAGTTATATTTTCAGCAGAAATTGATCGGGTCTGCGTGTTATCAAGATTGGGCAGATCTGTCAACCCCGATTGAAGGTAGAAGTTATTTGTTTTGCATCCGATCAGAATTAAACAAACGCAAATACCTGCGAGACTTAATTTTTTTAAAAATCCCGATTTAGCTGCTTTCATCATAAGATAATTTGTTTTTTAATTGAATTATTGATAATTGACATTACAATATTACCATTGCATTGCTGGAAATAATTTCCACGCTTTTACACTTTCAACCTTTATTGGCGTATCATCTGTAAAGATCTGCACTCCTATGGCATCCTTTTGTGTCGGATAGAGCACCTGAGTGAGGCATTGCCGGTCGTTGGCAAAAACTTCGAGCATTGATTTATCCAGAAATATCCTAAGATGGACTTTTTCACCATTTTTTAAAGTGAATGGGGCATCCTCCGTATCGGAAACAGGGTTATGTTTGGGGTCAGGAGAAGCAAAGGCCATGGCGAACTCGTTATAAACCGGCTGATTAATTCCGGAATTGCGCATATCTATCCGGAGAATATTTTTGTCTCTGTCAACCACGACTGGTGTTTGTTCGCGGCCATCTTTAGAGCAAAAAACTTTCACCCCAAATCGTTTCGCCTTACCGGGATCAATCGTAAGATCCATCTCAATAGTATTTCCGGAAATATTATTAAGCGTAACGGACTTACCTTCTGAAACTGCAAATGGTTTCTCCTGCACCTCACTATATCTTAGTGTTTTAATATCCTGAGCCGGCTCAATATTCAATGAAAGCTTATCCTTCGAGAGCGTCAGAACCCGAGGCATTGACATGGTACCGCTTGAAGCCCCCGACTTCCGGTCAAGTACCCAGGCCCACATAATCCGTCTGCCCCGATCGTCGAGTAAGGTTTCAGGGGCAAACATGGTTCCTCCGGGCCAGTTCATCCTGTGATGCGACTCAGGATTAAACTGTTTGCCATTCCAGGTGCCGATATAATAGCGTGCACCACGGGAATGGCTAATGCACAGAAGCACCCATTTATCGCCAAGCCTGAAAAAATCGGGACATGAAATATCTTCAAAAACGTCTACATCGGGCATATTGTGTGTCATAAATTCTCCGATCTTTTTCATCGGCTGATCGTAGTTATCACCTGTATATAAAACAGGTGGATTGGGATGTTTGGCTCCTGGAAGCCCTCCCGAAATCTGATAATAGGTATCACCCTCGAGCCACATATGGGGATCCCAGCCTGGTTTAGCGATAGGATTTGTTTTCGGTTTTGTCCATTGATCCAGCTCTTTATCGCTACTGTAGGCGACACAATTCCCATCTGTTCCCAGACCATGATAAGCTAAAACCACATTACCATCTTTGGCAATAAATGCGTTACCGCTAAAAATATCGTGTTCCGGATCGCCTGGAAGTGGTTTTAAATCATTGGCATACCACCTCCAATGGAACAAATCAATACTTGAAAGATGCTGCCAGTTACATTTGCCTTCGTCCTGATAGATATACCAGAGATGATAAACACCATCTTTGAAAATGGCACCGTTTGGGTCGAATGGCATTGCTTTCCCTTCCGCAATTGTCAGGTGCCATACGGGACGGATCGGATCATTCAGCTCCATACGCCTGATTTTTCGCGCTGAAGTTATATCCTCAGGTTTGATTTCCTGAGAAGAGGTTATAAGTGGCAGAACCAATAAAAAGGCAACTGGAACTGTTAGTTTAAACTTCATAAAGTTGGAATTAGAGGTTGGAACTATTTCAAAAATACGGATTTTAACGAAGTAATTAAGACTAAAATTGACAATTTCAGACCTTGAAGGTTTTAAAAACCTTCAAGGTCTATTAAAACCTTCAAGGTCTGTTTTTAATTCACCCGTTTTGCCAGATCGGCCAGCGACACAGTAATGATCCTCCCAATAGGTTTCCCATCCCGGAAGGTAATCACCCGGAAGGTATCGGCATCCTTTGGAATCGCAAGTTTTTCTCCCTTTTTATACAACGGACTATGATGGTCGGGATAAGTATTGTCAAATGTGAAATAACAATCAAGTCCTTCAATTTCGGTAGTCAGCCGGATCAATAAATTACCCTTTTCATCTTTGGATGGGATGATGATGGCATCATAAAAACTCCGGGCAAAATTGATGTCGGAATTAGCCAGCCGATCTAAATGAAATTCAGTACGGCGGATAAAATCAGTCCAGTTCCGGTTCTGTTTAGGAGACCATAATACTTCTGCAAGCGCGAACGAACGTGGCCAGAGCATATACTCGGCATGACGGAAAGTGGGCACGCTCTCTGACCAAAGATTCCCTTGTCCGCCCAGAATAAAGGAAGAATCAATGCCATCAGGTACCGGTTCAAAGGCATATACTGTATTTAAACGTAAAAGGCCGTAAGTAGGTGGCTCAATGGCCGGGTCGCCCTGGTATAAATCAAGATACGCGAAATCATTCGGGCTCATCACCACATGATGACCGGCTTTGGCAGCAGCGATACCTCCGTTCATGCCCCGCCAGCTCATTACCGTAGCATTGGGTGCCAAACCGCCTTCAAGGATTTCATCCCAGCCCATCAGTTTTTTCCCCTTTTCCGCCAACATCTTCTCTAACCGTTTGATGAAATAGCTTTGAAGTTCATTTTCATCTTTTAACCCGTTATCCTTCATTCGTTTCTGGCAATCTTCACATTTTTTCCAGAATCCTTTGTAGCATTCGTCACCACCTATATGGATATATTCAAAAGGAAATAATTCTGCTATTTCGGAAAAGACGGTATTTAAGAATTCGAAGGTCGATTCCTTCCCAACACAGAGGGTATTATCGTCAATCTTATAAAACGGAGAACCCGGATTTACCTTAGCAGCCGATTTGGAAGAGGATAAATAGGGATATGAGGCGATGGCGGCCAGACTATGTCCGGGCACATCTATTTCGGGCAGAATATTAACATGACGTTTCCGGGCATAATCAATAAGCATTCTGATCTCCTCCTGTGTGTAAAAACCCCCATAGGTTGCTGCTTCGCCCTCAGTCTGAGTTTGCCTGTCCCACCATAATCCTGTACGGGGAACACGCCAGGCACCAATTTTTGTCAGCTCAGGTAATTTTTTTATTTCGATCCTCCATCCCTGATCATCAGAAAGATGCAACTGCAGAATATTGAATTTGTAGATGACCATCTCATCGATCAATCGTTTCACTTCTTCGATGGTAAAGAAATGCCGGCTGACGTCCAGAAGGATTCCCCGCCATGCAAAACGGGGCTCATCCTGAATTAATTGCGCCTGTATTTGCGGGGCTCCATGGGTTGGGATAAGTTGCAATAAAGTTTGTACGCCGTAGAATAACCCTTGCGCCGTAATTGCCTGAATGTTTATTGCCGCAGGTGAAATATTCAATACATATCCCTCCTTTGCGGTATTTAATTTTTCGTCAAGGATTAAATTGACAGACGGGACTCCGGATTGAATTCCATTTTGGTTTTTAAGGGATAGTTGCAGCGTATTCCACGATTTAATCATCGAGGAAGTATAACCGGCGAGGAATTTTAATTGTGGATCATTGTAGGCAATAACCGTCTTTTCGTTGATCAGAAAAGAACCTTTCCCCATCTCAACTTTCTTAGGCTGAGGGATAATGTTACTGTTTTGTGCCACTATTATTACTGTCAGGGACATCACAAATAGTGTAATAATCAGCTTTTTATAGTTCATATAATGATTATTTTTTGATGTAATCAATTGGTAAATTATTGTAAGCCCGTGCTAATACTGCAATATTTCGTTCATCATCTTTTAGGCTGTCAACCGATTTCGAAAGGTAGTAATCGACCGGAGGCATCATATTCCCTGACACCGGCTTTGTAAACCCATAAAGTCCTACTTTGGCTTTTATAGCAGCAGGAATCACCTGAGCCGCGTCCTGTTTATTCCAGTTAGCCAGGCACGTTACCAGCCGTGTTTGCTTGCCTAACATACTGCTGACTGTTGATGTAGTAGCGATATCTCCGGCCTCATTCAGAACCCAATCGACCTCTTTCAGCATATCAGAGCCGGCAATATCCTTGCTGGTTAACTGACATGAAGTAAGCCAGATAATGCAGTCGGGCTTCGTCTTTTTCACCGTTTCGCGTATCCTTTTCCAGCATCTTGCAATCGCTTTACGGCGAAATTGCAACTCTGTTTCCGGGGTGATTTTGTCCTTTCCGGGGAAGGGTTGGTTCATCAGTTCGCCGAACATAACCTGTTCGCAATCGAGCCATTTTAACGGTGGATAGGGTTCCATCGTTGTCCCGGGGTTCCATAGCCAGTCGATAAAGACACCATCCATATTGGTCTTTTTTATAGCATCTTCGATAGATGCGCAAAGGTAATCGAGATAAATAGTAGTATACGGAATAT
The DNA here is from genome assembly GCA_037133495.1 of Mariniphaga sp. Classification (GTDB taxonomy): domain Bacteria; phylum Bacteroidota; class Bacteroidia; order Bacteroidales; family Prolixibacteraceae; genus JAAFHB01. Next base: position 14,812 of record JBAXOA010000037.1, read on the forward strand.
GAGGGCTGGATGGAATTCCGTAGCTTAAATCAGGGTGTTCCCCTCCCCATTTTGTATTGGATCCGGCACAGAAATACCCGAACACTTTAATATTTTTCTGATGTGCCAGTTTTACCTGCTCTGTCAGAAAATCATACTTTAATCCGGGTTGTTCAGGCACAATTCCGTTTTTATACCATGCATAACCATTACAGGAAACGGCAAACGACTGGATCACATTACACCCCAGTGAAGCGTACCAGTTGACATGTTCTGCAGGATCAGCCTCGGCCCACAAACCCGGTTTGGCAAATCCGTTTGGGCCTCCCGGTCCCCAGTTAAAATCAATGTCGTAAGCTTTTATTGATGCGTCATCACTTTTTTGTGAAGTTCCCAAACATCCGTAAAGCAGAACAAAAAACAAGACAGGAATTAAAATTTCGGCTTTCTTCATTGTTATGGTTATTTTAGACTATAAAAACTAATGTATTGTTCTAAACAAAATAATCATTCAGCCCATGTACTCATAAGCTGGAATAAGTTTCACTGTATAACCCTCTTTTTCAATTAAATCCTTCTGATTAAATGTGACAATTACCCCCTCTTTCTTCTGAAAAAACTTCATGGCTTCGACCAACCCCGCATACTCCCTTTCGAAATTCAGATCATCGATCTGGTAGCACACCTGAACCAGTTCCTCAACTTTCCCACGACTAACTGCTGCAAAATCACATTCGCCTTTACCTTTGTAATAGAATAAATCTTTATATTTTCTCCTTAACTGCAGATAAATAAGGTTTTCGAAACGTTGTCCCATGTTTTCAGTAAAAAGGGTCGCAACTTCAGACACAAAACCCATATCCATGGCATAAACCTTTTTTGGATTACGTGCCTGCGATTTTAAAGAGTAGCTAAACTGAGGGACAAATTCAATCAAATAGGCATCATGAAGATAAGAAAAATACTCTAAAAAAGTTGTTGCAGACTTAATCCCATACATTCCCGATAGTTTTGTAGCTGAAATTAAATTACCGATGTTGGACAGCAAATATATGGTAAGCTGGCGAAGTATGCCTATATTCCGGACCGCCTGACGCACTGAGATATCGCGGATCAGAATGTCGTCAATTAATCTGTTAAGAACCATCCCTTCTCCGCTTTTAACAAATTCAGGCATTCCTCCATTTACAAGATATGCTTGTAAGGAATCAGAATTTTTCTCTAATCCTTTAAACGTTAAAAATTCATTGTACGAAAATGGGAAAAGCTCTATCGAAAGATATCTTCCGGTTAAATGTGTTCCAAGTTCCCTGCTAAGCAATGAGGCATTTGAACCGGTTATAAAAACCTGAAAACCTTCGCGCAATAATTGATGAATAAACATTTCCCAATTTTTCACCAATTGTAACTCGTCAAAACAAAGAATACGAATACCTCTCCGAACAATTTCATTATGTAACCGCGAAAAATCACCATCATCAAAACCGGCTAAACGGATATCTTCAAAGTTTAGAAATATAGCCTCCGGGTATTTTTGTTTAATTAACTGATGCATCAGGGTACTTTTTCCAACCCGCCGTATTCCCGTGATAATTGTAGCAAATGAATCTAAAACAGGAACCAAATCCAGCATTTCACGCTTTACCATAGGCTCTCCCGAGAAGAATATTTTTCTTTGACTATCCAAAACAAATGCTATTTGATCTTGTCTAAACATTTCAAATTCAGTTATTTTCCAACAAATATATTGATTATCCGGAAATAATGGATGATTTCATCCAAATTATATGAATGAAATCTGAAAATAAGTGCCGTTATTAAAACCAAGCATCATAAAGGTGTTATTTTTCATGTTTAAATACAGTATAAGGAGAGGTAACGGTGGTCATATAAATGGCATTTTGCGGTGCCTCCAAATTATAACATTCCCAGGGTTCACCATAATCACCCCCTTTGCGAAAATCGCCTGCACGTAAATTATCGATGTATTCTTTGGCAAGCTGTTTCGCCGCAGGAAGATCGGTTTGCGCCATAACATAGCAAACCCATCCTGTTGGCGTTCCCCAATAGCCCCCGTTTTGATAATCGCCTTTTCTGACAAGGCTTTTTTCCCAGGCAGATTTTTCACTAAAATCTTCACCAATAAAGATGTGCCTGATATTTCCTGACTTTGCCAAAAGCCCTTTTTTATACCCGTCGGTGATCGTGCGGGATGCCTTTAGTACCTGTTCTCCTTCGATAATGCCATAGTAGACAGCCATAACGGTGCTCCAGATATCTGCCTGTTTGCTTTTCTCCGTTGAAGCAAGCAACATTCCACGGGAATCAGAAAAATGCTGGGGTATCTCCTCCTTAAGTCGCCTGGCATTATTGCGATAAACATCAGCTTTATCTTTCTTTTTAAGCAAGTCGAAAAGTTCAGCAAGCTCAAGTGAAGCCTTATACTTTAGTATCGAAGGCATACAAAGCTCACCGGTGATGGTGATGACATCCCGAAATCCAAAGTCAACACCTCTGAAATCCTCTGTTGCGTAAACGATAACTCCATCCTGTTTGGTGGGAGAGGTTTTATAGGCCAGCTCTAGCCTGTCAATCAGAGCAATTCCTTTTATTTTTTCGTTTAGAAGACGAGTGGATGCACTATTTTTGGTGTAAAACCAGGCCATGTCAATAAAGAAAAACTGATCGCAATAGGGAGGCATCATACCCCATTTTTTGTTTCCTTGTCCTTTATAGTCGTAGGTGCCTGGAAAATAGATTGGCTTGCTGTCGTCAATCCGTATATGATCGGGTATTGCACCCATTGGAACCATACAACCACCATCCGATATCCAGGACTGATCGCATTGGCCTGAGGCGGTAAGCAGCAGCATATGTTTTTGCTCCTGAAGGGTGATAAATCCACTCTCTATCGACATGGCATAATCGCGTATCCAGAAGGCAGGATAGCTGTCGTTTCCTCCGGGCTTAATTAAAGTTCCGCCGCTATTATTGCCGCCAAATTCTTTGGATATGACTTGATTGGGTTGAATGCGCGACCGTTCAACCACATCTTTGGTAAGTCCTTCAAGGTATTTAAAGTCGCTGTCGGACAGTAAATTATTGATTTTATTCTGTCCATTCAGGTTATATGCAGTAAACAGACTTAGCAATAATAAAGTGGCAAAAGTTCTCATTTATTCTATTTTAGGAATTATTTATTAGTTATGTACCCAGGCTTTGATATGATTCAGGTTTTTGACCCTTTCAACGACTCCGGATTTACCCGTCCATTTCATCCGTTTGAGCATCACAAGATAGTCATTCAGATAAGCTTCCATCATATCCCGTTTAAAAACCAATCTTACACTGCTTGTGTCGGTGAAATTCAGATCCCGGCTAATTCTTACACTAATTTTCAAATTAGTTCCATCACTGTTCAAGGTTCCAAAAACGGTCTCCCTTTTATTGAAAAGGATAACATATCCCGAATCGCTGTTTGCTTCAAAGTAAAAGCCGGCTGGGGATTTTTGATGATCATCGTTAACAAGATTAATTTCCGATTCAATAATGCCAACATTATCGGTATCAAAGGTCTGTTTGAAAAAGTGAATTAATCCTGTTGAACCTGATTTGTGTTCTGACAAAAGATTAAATTTGCGCTCCTTTAACAGCTCATTTTGTTGCCACCATTTTAGCCTTAGAATACCCTCCTGATCGATTTCGACCGCTTTTAGTGGCGATGAAAAGATGGTTTCGGACCCGGTATAGAAATGGTTTACGAGTACTCCATTGCCATTTAACGTTTTATCGGAAGGGGGATTATGAAAAAACCGCGGGAAGTAAATGTCACACCCTTTCCCAAACATATTCGGATTTTTCTTTTGCGTAAGAAAAGGACCTTCCGGCTTGTCGGAAACGGCAATTCTTCCTTCACTTACGGTAATATAGTATTTATCTCCTATTTTCTGAATACCACCCAGTTCTCCGGTTATGTTACCCTCCACCGGTGGGAGAGCTATCCATTGGATACCGTCAGTACTTTTGGCAAATCCGAAACCACAAACCTCATGGTTGAATTTTTCCGGAATTGGATCTGCCGTAAAATAGCCATAATACGAACCATCCTCACGTTTGATGCAATCGATACAATCCCATCTCCCTTTTGGATGATACCACCTTGGGTCTTGAACAAAGCGAAGTGATTCGCTCACTTTATTCCAATGAACCAGATCATCCGATGTTGCAAACATGATATCCTGTTTTTCGCCGAACCATTCAGAATAGTTCATGATCCATTTGGAATGATTTTCAAAACCGGGAGCCTCGGTGATATGCCCTGTTCCCATCCAGGTAGTCCCTTTACGTGGCTCAAGTATTCTGCCAAACTGTTGCCAATTAACTCCGTCTTTGGATGTCATCAGTTCGAAACTATCCCATTTGCCACCTTTCCCAGCGAGATAATACTGATAATATTGCCCTTTATAAAAATATAGCCAGGTATCCCAAAGCTGTCCGACCCTCTGTGGCGTATAAAATCCCGTCTGTATTTCCCCGGGTTTCCATATGTCCTGAGAATGAACATTTGATACCATCAAAATTGTCAAAAACCCAATAAACATTAAGCTCTTTCTCATTATCGGATAACTTATTAATCGTGCTACTGATAAACGCGGATACTAAAAGAGTAATTCCCTGAACCTGCCCGCAAAACTGTTTTCCCGTTTTCCGAAGATATTGAACTGAAATCGGTATTGTTAATAAGAGTTTTCCCGTTTTCAGTAATATCTGTAATCTTTTCGGATGGCAAGAATATTTTTGCGGTTGTATTTGCCGGTATCCTGATATTAACAACCAACTTCTCGTTTTCACGTTTCCATTCAGACTTAATAGTTCCATAAAGCGATTGATATTCGCCCTTTACCCAAGATAAGTCGGCAACAAAATCCGGCCGAATGATGATTTTTTTAAATCCTGGGGCTGAAGAATCCGGTTGAATCCCTACCAGAGAATAGTAAAACCAATAACCAAGGCTGCCACCCAGGGGTGGCATCTGGACAAGGCCACCTTTCCAGTCTTCCTTGAATATTTTGGAGCCATGGTTGAAAACCATATCATACCAACCCGGATAGGTTCTCTGATTTGCCATTTTATAAGCGACTTCACCTTTGCCCAGATCCGAAAGGCCTGTCAGGATTAGAGGTGTTCCTACGAAGCCGGTCCCCACGTGATTGGAATCGGCTTCAATTTTTCTTACCAAATTATCCAGCACTGACTGCCGTTTATTATCCGGTGTCATATTAAAATAGAGTGGCATCAGTTGAGACGTCTGACTGTATTTTGCATATTTATTCGTAAGAGGATTGAAAAAATGGTTGTTGAAGGAGGCTTTGATTTTTTCAGCCAAGGCAGAGTACTGTTCAGCATCCTCTTTAAATCCAAGAATGGCAGCCGTTTTCGAAGTAATGAGTGCTGTATTGTAAAACCCAATTGTTGAAGTGAGCGGAACAGGAGTCATCACAGGCCTGACGCTACCCGGCTCAAGCCAGTCGCCAAGTCCCCATTTCACAACATAACTGCTGTCTATCGAGTTTAGGTAGCCGGTATATTTTTTCATCGCTTCGAAGCTCTCTTCCAGGATTTTTCTATCCCCGAAATGGGTATAAATTTTCCAGGGAAGGTAAACAATCATTCCTCCCCACCAGGGCCCATTGATGGTTGGTCCGTCAAATCGTCCGGGTGCTACCGGAGGAACATATCCGTTGCTGTGAATGATATCAAGAAAATCCCGCTGCCACTTGATATACATTTCGGGACAGTCGAATGCATACGCATAGGCATCAAAGGCCGTTTCTACATCCTGGGTCCATCCTGCCTTTTCGCGAACGGGATCATTGGGAATGTGAACGACGTAATTTTTCATCGTATGTACCAGAATTGCATTCAGCTCGTTAAAAGCACTGTTTGAGCAGGAGAATTTACCCGTTTCCGGGAAATCGGTATTGACCGATATTCCGGTAATGTCATCTAATTCTGGTTTATAATTCAGGCCATAAATTTCAACGTTCTTAATTCCGTTATAACTAAATTTCGCACTAAATGTCTCACTCTTTTCACCTTTGAGGATGTATTCGTAGGTTTGGTACCTCCCTAAGGTATGGGAACCGGCACCCGGATATTTCACCGTGATCCTGGACCCTTTCTCCCCTTTAACTTTAATACGGCACCAACCTGTGATCTCCTTTTCCAGATTAATGGAATATCCGTTTTTTATAGCTTCTACACTTACGGCTTTCACGCTGTCGGTAATCGTAACGGGTTTTAAGTGCTGGGCCTCGAGTCTGCCGGCAGGTGCATCAGCAGTTATAGCCTGATTCCAGTTTGTCGCCTTAAAAGCATTACTGTTCCAACCATCCATTTCCATGTTCGCGTCATAGGTTTCACCGCTCAGGATGTTGTTGAACCGAATTGGCCCTTCAGTTGTGAACTTCCAGCTATTGTCTGAAACTACTGTTTTTTGTGTGCCATCAGTGTAAAAGATATCAAGTTGAAACAGTAACCGCGGAGTGTCAATATAATCGGCAGCATAATACCTCAGAACATGGGGTATTACCAAATTAAACCAACCGTTTCCAAGGATTACTCCAATCGAATTATCTCCCTTTTGCAGTAAAGGGGTCACATCATACGACTGATAAAAGACCCTTTTCTGATAATCGGTATAAGCAGGATTCAGCAGTTCATTACTTACCTTAATCCTATTGATATACAATTCATTCAGTCCTAAGCCGCAAATATTGGCAACTGCATATTTTACAGAATGTTCCGAGGTAAATTTCTTTCGAAGATAAACAGCAGGAGCATAGGAGATCGTATCTGTTTTCTTTCGGATTTCTTTACTTAGTGTCCACATCTCCTCCTCGCTCTCCATCCCAAAATCGGGAAGGGCTTTCAATTCTTTCTGAAGAGGGGATAATTGCAGATCGGAAGTAATCCACTTCCCTTTCCAATCAGTAGAATTGAGCATTGCCATTGTCCAATTTGAGACTTTACTCCATTCCGATTCTGCTCCATTTTTATCCCACACCTTTACTTTCCAGCAGTATTTATGGAGCGAAGCCAGCGGTTTTCCGGAAAACGGGATGTACAAACATTCGGTTGAAATAATTTTCCCACTGTCCCAAATATCTCCGCTATTCCTGTACAAGCTGGAACTGTCAGAGGATACCAAAATCTGATAAGCTGACTGGCTCCAGTTTCTCCGCTCCGATTGGATATTCCAGCTAAGCCGGGGATTGGGAGTATCTATTCCGGTGGGATTTGCCGAATGTTCACATTTAAGATTTGTGACATGAAAATTGGCTCCATTTACTAAATTGGTAAACGAGAATACAATTAGAAACAAAAAGAATAATGCCTTTTTTAACCAATTTATATTAATAGTGAAATGTCGTATTTCCATAATGATCTGGTTTCTAAAAGATCAAAAAAAGATATTTAATAGAATCAAGTATTCAATAATGACGTGCAACATCTAATTATTCACATTAATTATATGTTGTACGGCCTCCTCAATAGCCTGCAAGGAAGTATATCGTGGGTTGTAATTGATCAGTCGTTTTGCTTTTTCAATGCTGCAGTTCGGGCTATGCGCGATATGGTCCCAGGTCTCATCGGCCTCTGACTCAGTGACTGTTTTTTTCCACTCCTCCCATGGAAGAAAGCTCAGAATGGCCTCCTTCCCATACCACGAAGCAACTGCAGATGCATAGCCTCTCAACGTAAGTGCCTGAGAAGAAACAATATGAAAGCTCTCGCCTACCGCATTGCTCCAGTTCGCCAATGCGTTGCAAAAGGATGCGGCCACATCATCGGCGTGCACATGATGGAGCGTTTCCATACCCAGATTGGGTAAAACGACCTCCTTCCCTTCGGCTAACCGCTTAAATGTTTCAGGATTTACAGTCCCGATGGGATTTACCGGAACCCATCCCGGTCCGACAATATGTCCCGGATGCAAGATCGTTGCAGGGAACCCAGTTTTGCGGGCGAGGGCTAGCAAATAAGATTCAATGGCAGCCTTCTTTGTCCCATAATCGCAAATCGGCTTGCGGAATTGAGTCTCCTCTGTCGGCACCACTTCGCTGTGACCATGCACCCAAATCGTTCCGCAGTGGAGAAAATGTTGAACATGACCATGAAGCGCTTCAACCAGATGACGGGCACTTTCCAGTGTAAAGCAGATCAGATCGATAACCACGTCGGGTGCGAGGTTGCGGATCTGAAAGCCAAACGTATTATTACTTTCTGCCTGGTCGCGGTCAATTGCAACCATCTTTACCGAATTCCATGCAGGATGGGCAAGGTATGGTTTACGCTCCTGACGACTCACACAGATGACCTCATGACCGGCCAAGACCAATCGCGGAACTAAATAAGTACCAATATGTCCGGTTCCTCCAATAACTACGATTTTCATTATGTAAATTTTAAATTTTAGGTGTTTGAAAAATCTGCCCTTCGGAAGTAACGATAATCTCTTTCGTTTCACCTGATTTCACCACAACCTTAGGCCAATTCATAAAAGCATAACGGTCCAATGCTTGGGCAGTCATCTTGTCATCCTCACTAAAAAGGGCGATTTGAGCATCATATAGGGTTGGATTCGAAATCCGAAGGGTAATATTCTTTTTATCGCGTTTCGTTATTACCGCGTCTACATTATCCAGAACAAATAATTCGCCGGTATCAAACCTCAAATAAATACCCGGATTTTGCGTTATGGTAAGCGAAGTTACAATTCCCCATGCCATGTTGGAATCGCCCTCGGGAATACTGCCGCCAATATTATTGGCTCCTTCCCAATCGCTGAGGTTAACGCGTTCTGAGACTGAGCCCGGCACTGCCTTAGGAACTACGGGGTTTGTTTCAGTTGTCGTATATTGAACTACATTGTGGGCAATATCCTTTAACAGCTCCATGTATCTTTTATCACCAGTTGCCCGGTACAATCGCAAAAGGAAATTTCCGGACAGGATGTACATTCCCGGAGCCCCATGCGCATTTTGTATGCTTGCCCAAACTGCTCCGGTAGCTCTTGCATCAATTCGGTGCATTATACTTCCTTTCGGGAATTTGTAATCATAAGAGACAGTCCATGTCGAAAACAATGCTGCAGCATCTTTAGCGTACTTCAGCCACTCCTGATTACCTGATATTTCGAATAACGACATATAGGCCTCTGTGATATCGTATGCCGACTCACTATCCTGACCCTGTAAAATTTCGGCCGGTCCGCCTCCGGTATATCCTTTCAGCAAATCCCTGTTGTAATAAAACTTCCCTGCTGCCTCTGCAATTTTCAGGTATTCGGGATTATTAAAATATACTGAAGCGAGTGCAAGTCCTGAAATACAAACTGCCCCGGCTGTCGATCCGTTAATATCCATTTTACCCGTTTCTACATCGATAAATTGTCCAAACTGCCCATAATCCTTCCAGATTTTGACTATTCCATCAGCTTGTTTTCGGAACATCCCAATCCACTCAGGCTTAATAAAGGTCTCTTCCCCCTTCATCTTGAGGAGTTCGAGCGTTTGGATACCAAAAAAGAGCATCTCACCATTTCGGCGCACCATTGCAATATTGCGGTTCTTCTCTTTTTCCTTGAAATTATCGCCAAAAAGTTCACCTTTCATAAATATTCCATGGGTAAGCCCCGTTTTACCTTGCATGAGCCTCAACACATCAAAACTTTTGCCAATGCGCCGCAGACGCTCGGGAGTTGACTGAATTACCTGTGGGTACGAAAAAGCCGGCACACCGCCCCATCCGGCCTGAAGATGCCAATAACACTGATTTCCATTGGGTTCTGAGCAAATATATCCGTATTTACTATCTTCATAATATTTGGATTGATCATGATGATCAAGAATAATTGCATTAATAGCGCTAAATGGAGCTACATTCCGATAAATGGTGGGTCCGGATAAAGCTTTACGAATTGTAAAAACCTTATTATAGAACGCCTGCAGATTATCGGCTGGGAAATTATAAATCCGCATTTTTAACTCCACTGCATCATTGGTTTTAAAATTGGATGGCTGATCATAACTTTTCTCAAAACCTGTCATCACATAGCGGTATTCACGCACCCCGGGTGCACTTAAAACAAACGTTGCGCTATTTCTGAACAGATCTTCTTCTATAATCAAACCTGAGTTCCCCAATTGGGTGCCCTGAGTGGTTAACAGGATCCATCCCCTTTTTAGACTCTTGTTAAAAAAGCTAAGCATTGGTGTTGAGCAGCTACCGGTCAGCATCTCAATCTTTCCGCGACTATTATCCGTATTCAGATGTAAAACATTGGTTATTGTAACCGGCATGTCCAGCGGTTTATCGCGGGAATCATAGATATATGGAGGATATTGTACCGGAAGGATTCTAAAACGATTCGCATTATAAACAGCGGCCGGAGCTAAAATATAATTTTCGAAACTCCAGTCTGAGAAGTCAAATGCCGCAGCAATTCCGGATGAAATCGCTACCCCTTCCGTAACTTTAAAAGTTAGTGAAAGATCCATTGCCTCATTTTCTTCAGATACAGGAGTAAGATGCACCTTGCAGCTCCACTTCGAATCTGCGCTTTGCTGCTGTCCATTGGCAAATTGAGAAGTTTTAATAAGTTTTGATCCAAGATAACCGCATTCCAAAAGTCGCATTTTCCCTCTCAGAGATTTCAAAAATTGATCTGTTTCGGGTGAAATAGCCGGCAATTGATATTTAGTTATGGGCATCCATTTACCGACTTCTGTATCGATAGCCGCTAACCTTTTTTTATCCGGATTAGAGGAGGAATGTGCATGTTCAGGTAAAAGACGAGTGTCAGGATTTGCGGCAGCTAAGGCGATGAACAAAATAATTGAAAACAGAATAAACCGGCTCATATAAAATGAATTTTACAATTTGAAAAATATATGAATCAAACTGTTACATTGCTTTTCACGATGTACATGAAGTGTAACTCAGAGGACCTAATCCTCGTGCACCTTATTTTGCAAGTGCAGATTTGATCTTATCAATCGAAACACCCAATACTTTCTGAGAAATCAAGCTTAACTGTGCTTCATCACCCACAAAATGGAATATTCGCTGGGTATGCGTAAGGCTTTCGCCGGGAGCAAGAAAGGCAGCAGGCGACGAGCTCTCAATTTCGTAAAACGGACCCATCTGAGTTCCGTCGGCTAATGGTCCGTCGTTATATGAATTGATCACATCACCTTTGAACGGTTCTTTTTGAATTTCCCAAAGCTGATTGATATAGCCGGCTGAAGTGGTCGGCTTGGTAAACTGAAGTATCGTAAGCACCTCTTTAACAGGATCATAGCTGCCGGCCACCGAACTTGCGCGTTTATCCGAAAGTCCAAGTTTACTGCGATGTTTGCCATCTACTTTGAAATAAAGGGTGCCATTATCCATCTTGATGCGATCGGCAGGGATTTCGCCAAAATAATTAGTGGTGGCCACTTTACCCAGCTTATTTTCATCACCTTGAGTGTAAGGGATAACCACAACCCCACTTTCAGAGGGTGTGAGCATGGCCAGCATCCAGATATTAACAGTTCCTTTTTCGCGGGTCCATTTTTCAGTTCCTGAATTTTTCAGGGTATTTCTGGTTTCGAAACCCACCCATTTAGTGTTAGAATTAGCTGTAATACCGAAATTATAACTGAGATCCGTGGCCGACATTAACTTTACCTGCCTGGTAAGGGTCGCTTTAAACCTCGTTTCTGAATAGTTCTGCAGCTGCAGTTCCTTTTTCATTGATACGCTGACGGCATCGTGTGCTACCAAATCCCAAGGTTCACTATCCAAGGCGGCAGGAGTCTGCCAGTTATCAAAAACCATTTTTGTACCCGGCTTGAAAAAAATGGAATACTGACCTCCCTCAGGACCAAGCCACATCCTGTCTTCACCGCCATAAGCGTTGATATGAGGGGCGAGAACATCTGAATTTAGTGCTTTATAATTGATCCATCCGGAACTGCTCCCGTTTAATCCCATGGCAGTACTGGTAAACACTTTTCCCTGATATTTTGGGGAAACAATGACCTGAGCATCTCCGTTTTTCAGCACAATTACATCGTCTTTTGTCTGGAGGAATTGAAGATCATAGCCAAAGGATCCCTTTTCGAATTTTTGCGCATTAATTTCCTGATAACAGGCCAGTTCCTTTATGAAGCTTTGACCATCAGATTTATCAATTGTAAGCTTTATTGCCTCGTAGGTTCCCTTCACCGTCTCAATCCGTTTGTGTCCAATACAGGTTCCTTTTGAAATATTTTGCCATACTCCATTTTTCATTCCTGAAAGCCGGTATTCCCGGATCCGCTCACCTTTCGAAATATCTTCCTTAATTACCACGGAGGAAAGTTGTTGTGGCTGTATAAATTTCACAACGATTTCTTTATCACCTCCAGAAGATTTACCTTTCGGATTTGTGTATTTTTCAGTTATTTTTTTTCCAAATTCTTCAAGCCTTTTTACATCAACATCCGGAACTAATCCCCGGTTATCCACCACGATACCCAATAACATATTGGTATTTCTGCCGACACTTTTACAATATTTATCGGTGAGTTCTTCAAGACTACGCAGCTGTTCATCCTGATCTTTATGCCAGAACCATCCACCCTGAAACGAGGAATTTAAACGCAACGGAAAATCGGACTCTCCAGGACACCAGAAGAGCCCGTTCGGATTGCCATTCAATCCCTTTATTTCAATAACTCCGGAAGCAGAAGTTGTGGAATCTGCCCTCGACCAGCAGGGATAAGGAGCCACGCCTTCTTCATTACCTACCCAGCGGATGTTATTTTCATAACCAAAAGGGCCCTGGAATGCGATAGCTTCGGGCTGATATTTTCTCAACATGGCAAGGACATCGAAACCCCCTTTTTCGGGAGGCAATACACCACCATCAAACCACACTTCGGCCAGTTTGCCATATTCAGACCATAACTCGGTTAGTTGCATTTCTACAATCTCATTGTATTTTTTTTGCTCCTGAAGATTTCCTGAAACAACTCTCCCGGGATTATCGACTCTTAAGTATCCATTGGCTGTGGTGCTGGCATAAATGCCCGGTTTGAGTCCGTATTTCCTGCAGGATGCGATAAAATCTTTCACAATATCACCCTGACCATTTCTCCATGGAGTATTCTTAACGCTGTAGGGATGTGCTTTCGTTGGCCATAAACTAAAACCGCTGCAGTGCTTGGCTACCAGAACCGCATAGGTTGCGCCGGCTGCTTTTGAAGCCTTGATCCACTGATCAGTGTTCAGTTCTTTTGGATTAAAGACCGACAGATCGGGATGGTAATTCCAGTTTTTTCTAAAATCGTAACCAGGCTCAAAAACTGGCATATCGAAGTGAATTAAAACTCCGATTTCAGAATCAGCCCATTCCAATTGAGCCTTTGAAGGGAGCACACGTGGATTTTCATTTGCTGGTAACTCCACAATAATGGTCAGCAATATGAGTATCAATAATTTGATTTTAAGCATTTTATGGTTTGTATTAGTTTTTTACCGGAGAAACGATGGGTAAATATACAAAATTTAGCGAATAGTAATAAAAGAGCAGAATTATAATTTCCGCCAGCCAGCTGGCAGAACGAATCATGAATTCGCAGGAGATATTCATTGCGATATAGCTAGTATTTTCAATCTGAAATGATACATAATTGAAATATTAATTTAATTGCTTTTGTCGGATTTTTGTTGTAAATTTCAATAAAAGTTCTAAAGTGGTTATTCAAGGTTAATTTGAATATTTTTTCAACGAACAGATTTTCAAGGCACTCACAATCCATTATTTATCATCAATAACACCAACAATACCAAAAATATCGGGCATGCTTTCTTAATAATTAAAAAATTGGGAATAGACATTTGTTGTATTGTCTGGATTTTCGTTGTGATTTAACTAGCTATATTATAGCTTATACTATGCTTTTTGAATTAACGGATAGCAGAATAAATTTAGAAACATAATGTGAATATTAATTTTAAAATCGTAATTGTTATGAAAAAATTAGTTGGAGGATTAGGCGGCGCAATTGGATCCCGCTATTTAAAGAATAAAAATCAGCTCGTATTTGTGGAGTATTCAGGCTTTATTTCTAAGTTGGATATGGTACAGTCACTGGCATCAACAGTATCTCAGGGAACGGCAATTATTAATGGAACCTGGATGTTTGATTGCGAAACAGGAACCATGACGGCTCCTGCAGCTGCACTGGATCTTTGGTGGGAACAAATGACTGCTGCAAACAGGCAAATGGTGCCGCAAGGAGGAGCAAAGATTGTCAATCTGGGCCTTGTGGATTTCAATGCGATTACTCCTGCGGCTATGCAAGCGTATAGCTATACCACCAATCCAATTGCTGCTAATAATGATGCAACAAATAAACTTGTTAATGGCGATGTTTTTTGCGTTTTGACCAGAGACGGGAACTATTGTAAAATACAAATTGTAAGTTATGGTTATAATTTAACTGTTAAATGGGTTACTTATAAACTGAATCCCGCTTATGCACGCATCGGTTCAGGCTATGCGAATCCTGAAGATATCGTAGTACTAAATGATGAATCAACAGCTTATGTAACAGAGCGTTCAGGCAATATACTGAAAGTGAATTTAGCAAATGCCAATCGGGCTGCATCAGCTGTAGTTTGCAGCGGACTGGTGGCTCCCCAGCAATTATGGGTTGATGAAATAAACCATCAGGCTTATGTTGTAGAATACGCTAATCCAGGAAAATTGATCAGGGTAGATTTAGTTTCCGGGATTAAAACAATTTTGTATGGTAATTTAAATTTTCCGGTTGGTTTAATCTTGTCATCTGATTTGACTTATGCGTACGTAAGTGAGCAAGGACTTGCCGGAATCAGCCGGATAGAATTATCCACAGGAACTAAGGTTCAAATTGCCAGTGGTCTGGTTAACCCGTTCTTTTTAACCTGGGCTGATTCTACGCAAACGAAATTACTTGTTCCCGAGCGCGATCCGGCCAATAAAATTTCTTTAGTCGATGTTACCAAAACATCGGCAAACGTTACTGTCTTTATTGCCGGTACCGCTGGCAGACCATCGAGTATTGCCATTATTAATTCTGGCTCTTATTGCGTTTGTGCGGATGGTGAAGTTGATCAGTATTTTCTTACAGACAATATTAATAACTGGCTGTACAAAGGAATCGGCTATGTTCCATGGAATTTAATTCCTGCCAACGGAAAGGCGAACACTGCACTTCAACCCGCATATCCCTTCCAGTTTCCGACAGACTCACCTTTTGGCGGAACCTTACCTGTCAATATTGACCATCGAAAAGCCTGGGACACGGGAATTGTCTACTACAAAGTACTGATTGATGGCATTCCACGGCACGACTCATGGAATGATCTGGTTTTAAATCCGGTAAATGGTCATTATGAAATTATTGAATTGCAAAAGGCGGATACCAATGGTTTTTATGCTGTACATAATCCTGCAAAAGTCTATTATAACAGTGATTTAGGTTGCCTGCTTGACAGCACTTCCCAAGTTACAAATGGACTACATGCTCTTAGGGTCGACTTTTTCAATTCTGCTTTCGCATTGGTCAGTAGCATGGGTAATGCTCTGTGCGTTAACAATCAAAGCTGTATTGCATCAATGGATATGCCTTTATTGGATGGGTCTCATGCAGATCCGAATTGTGGTTATCTGAAGTATGTAGATGTCACTCATGAAGTTATCCTGCATTGGGTTGCTTCGCATCCTCAAGGATTTGCAACCTATTCATTTGGAGTCATAAAAGGAGCTTATGGACTTTCAGGAAGCAATGTGCAAGGGACACTTTTCCCGGCAACATCTTTTGTTTTCGATTTTAAACAGCCCGTTTCGTTTTTCCTTGGCAAGTGTCCTAAAGTAGCCGCTTTTGCGGAATCACTTTATGTTGCAACAACGGTTATAAATGGTGTAGGCAGACAAAGTCAGTATGATGCCTCAGCAAGTGTAGCTTTCTGTTTGGCTCCTTAAATCAAGTTACAAAATACCATAGCGTTATCTAAATTCTGCTGTGTTATTAGGATTTATTCACCACAGATTGCGCAGATTATTCAGAATAATCGGTGTGAGTCTGTGGTGTTTATTTTATGCTGCTCTGTCGGCTGGCTCAAAATAATCTTAAGTCGGCGGATGCAATCTTTTCCGGAACCAGGTTCTTAAAGTGTTCATTTTTTGCAACTGGTCGGCAGAAACATGTCGATGACAGGTTGAACGCTCATCGCTGTTTTCAGACGCTCCCCAGCGGATTTCAATTCCATCGTTTGGGTTATAGGCCATTTCGAAAGCCTCCCTTCTTTTCAGAATTTCCTCAATTGTCAGGGTTTGTTCCGAGCCATTTGTACGAACATAGGTAATCGATAGTTTGGATAACTTTTTGGCTAAGAATGCTTCCAGATTTTTTTTAACCTGTTCTCCTGAAGTCAGCAAGGGCAACTTAAAATCCTTCGGTGACCGCACGATCCGATCAGGAAAATCGAGCACTGCATCCATAGCAATAAGAAGTCTCAAATCGCGGCTGGGGGTCGAAAAGTCTTCCCACGAACCGGTAGCCTGAAACACTCCGGCCGGTCGTCCCGGCATAGGTATCACCAAACCCGGGTGCCCTTTCATATAAGCCTCACCAACAGCCACAGAGGTAACCCGTACCAGCAGTTGCTCGTGCAACGCTTCGATCAGGTCGAGCAGAGCTGTCTCCGGATCGAGTGGCTTCGGATTGATATTCCGCTCCATAATGTGATAGAAATCATTATCTGATATTCTTTGCTGTTGCATTGAAATTGGGATCATTCCAGAGTCTGCCGACAATGATTTATTTTTCAGCAAACTAAGCTGAACACCGTTTAAAACGATAGGACGAAAAGCTTTGAAACCCGGATCGCCGATTACTTCGTTGGTAGTAAAGAGAAAATTTCCTTTCCAGAATCTTTTGATACCTACAGTGCCATCTGGCTGTGCATCAACCGACAAGAGCACACCGGGTTGGTTTCCGGACTGTGGCACCCAGCGTACCAGCATCAGGGTATGGCCATACGGATCGGCAAAGACAACCCCGGGGCGCAAACCTTCGCGGGTGAGTGGAACCGGATAGTAGTCTGCGTTTTCATCTTTAAGTGATGTTCGGGCTGTCCCTGAATGGACACCATCCATCACTCTTCTTAAAAAAGAATTGAATGCAGTTACCGGATTAGTTTTCGAACTGGAGACCTCATTTGTAATCCATCGGCCCGTTTGGGGAGGACGCCCAAGATAGCCGCGGTCACACTCGTGATAACCAAATGGAAGGCCAAGTTTCCAGGCGAAGTAGGCTCTCAGGCAGAATGGATTATCGGCACAATCAGGCTGCATAACCACCCTGTTTTTTTCAGAGGGATCATCCTCGGCCAGTGAAAGATAATTGTAAAGGAAATTGCGATCCTGAAGCTGTGTTACTTCATGCAGTGCGGTCCATGAAGAGCGTTCGCCCGCATCATAAAAGAGTGCATTAATCCATGCTGAATAGAGTGCCTCAGTTTGGTTGTCCCAACCTCGGAGCGTCTTCCATATCACTCCGGAGGATTGCATTGAAGGTTTGGCAGATATGGAAAAAGTCAGATTCGCTGCCTCCTTTCCATCCGTCGTTAAGGTAATTTTATAGATGCCCTCTGGTCCGGCATTAAATTCATCGATCCGCCAAAAAGGGAGTCCCTCCCCGTTTCTTGTTTTCCGCGATTTTATCCCTCCGGACTGGCCGGTGACAATAATCTGTGCTATTCGGATATTTTTTCCGCCCACCGCCATTACATGGAATACCTCTCCCGGCCGGGGATTTTTGGGTGAGACCAAAAGTGCATTCACCGCTTGTGATTCATCAGTTAAGTTGCTGTCTTCGGGCAGATTTGCAGGAATTTCTGACTCTTGTTTGGCGTTCTTCTTTGCTGATGGTTTACCACACGACGATGTTCCTGAAAACACTATTGCGAATGACAACGCTATCAGCACAATACGTATGTTAATTATTGCTTTTATATTTTTTCTTTGCATAATCTGCAAAGATAGTTGAAAATGCTTAATCAAATAATTTCAGCAATTAATCCAAACCAAAATCTATTTTAAAACTTTAATCGAACTAATTAGCTTTATATCGGTCAAATTGGTATAGTCATACTGATAAAATCCATCTTTTCCAATCATCAACAGAGAGTTGCCGATTGGAATCACATCATAGGCATTGATATTCTTAAACGTTGCAATCAGATGTTCTGCAACAAGAAATGGATCCGAAGCATTAAAAACCTTCAGACCGTCATCGCCATCACAGACAAATAAAACATCATCATCGATTGCCAGTCCGTAGGGGCTGGTCATGCTGTACGACCGTATCAAAACCGGAGATTTAATATTTCCAATATCCAGGATATCCAGGCGATTGATATTACTTCCGCAGGGATTTCCCCCGCGTATGGTCACATAGGCCTTGTTATTTTGCACAACAACAGGATCGCAACCAGTAGCATGCCAGAAACTGGAAATATATTCAGGTTTACTGACATCTGTAACATTATAAACCAGCATTCCGCTCCTGGTTCCAAGAAACATGGTATTACCCGACAAGAACATGGTTTCAATACCCCAGTTAATGCTGATTTTAGTTACGAGAGATGGATTTGCCGGACTGGACAGATCAAAATTATAATAAGTACTATTGTCAACGGCAAGCAAGTGATTGCCAATAAGTCCAAACCGGGCCATCGAACCACCAATTCCGGCTGGAGTACTCTGTTGCGCACCCTTGGCAGAGGCATCAGCGCTCAACGAAAATTCGGTGAACCTGCTTCCAAAAAATACAGGATAAACAGGATAATTAGTTGGACTGATCTCTTTTCTTACTGTCGAAACTTTCCAATCGACAACAACTCCCTTTGTGTCGTCAATCTGGCCTACCCGATATTTAGTATCATAAGTTGGAACGGCATACGGGAACACATTTTTAAGGCGTGCTACCTCCTTGGGTGCTGCCGGATTTGAAATATCAATACTGACAAGATCGATGTAACTGTCTGCATACATTGTATTTCCAACAATAACGATATCAGCATTTCCCGGAATGGATATAAATCCAACATATTTTGGTGCAGAGGGGCTGATATTGTCATAAATATGCACACCCTTCATTATCTCATTAATATACAGATAATTGTCTTTAAAGTAAATCTTACCTGGCTTTGCAAGTGAGTGGCTATTTTCCGGTTTTACCGCTTCCCTGAATTCCTTGTAACTCAGATAAACAGGTTCGAGTGAAAGATACTCTTCAGTATATTTATCCTTGCATCCCGTCAATATAAAAACCAAGACGAGGAGTTGAAAAATAATATTGATCCGCATTTTTTCCATGGCTTAATTTTTTTAAATTTATTGAATAAGCAATCCAATTTTTAGTGAAAGACGATTATAATCAATATCGATTTTATAACCATCAGAGCGGCTGTAGCGATTGCGCATCATCCTGTAACCTGCGCTGAGAGTGAGTGTCATATTACCGCCCAACGGAGTATAAATGCCGACAAAAGGGTTGAGCAGCAAGCCTCCCTTTGCATTCATCTCCAGATTATTCCCTGAATAATAACCCGGAGAGGTATTTATAAGTGGATTGGAATAGATTCCATTTGGTTTGTCAAGCGCAAAACTGTACCCACCCTGAATACCAAAGAAAGGATTTGCACCCTGATGGTGAAGGGAATATCGGAAGTCGGCTAGAACCGGAAGATACGTCTCCTTAAGAAACTCAATTCCTGCCCCAAATCCTGCAGAAAATTGGTTTTTAAATTGCCATCCGCTGATATTGATTAACGAGAAAGGAGATTTGTTGCTATTTGCTGAATTACCGGTAAGAATACCAGCTTCGGTGAGGTTGAAATATCCGGGATGGATTTTTTTTACCACTTTAACGGTTTTTCTGATACTGTCAAACTGGGCAGGCTCAAAAACCAAAATGTTGTTATCACGCTTCTTAAAAATAACCTGTCCTGTGAGGAGTGAACGGATGATCTGTCCATGAATAACAACACCGTTTTTGAGATAAATGACATCATTGTTCTTTTTTTGTCCGCACGTTATTCCCGCAATTGATAATAGCGCAAATAACACTAAAACTGATTTTTTCATAATAAAGGAGTGTAGCTTTCATTATAGTGATAACACTGATCTCCAAAAGGTTGCGTTTAAAATTACTTTGAATCGAAATCTTTAAGAAATAAGTTGGAAATATTCTGGATTGAATCGGCAACCGGAGTATATTTAAATCCAATTGTACGACAAATTTTAGATCCGTCGTAATAACTTAGCCTGTTGGCGCTTTTGGCTGTTTCGCGTGTAATGGATGGCTGAATTCCTGTGAACAACCTTCGAATTGCAGAAAGACGCCAGGCCAGACTAAGTAGCCGTTCACCGGCAAAGATTTTTGGACGTTTCACCTGAAGCCCATCAGCGATCAAATTAAAAATATCGCGGAAAGGTCTGTTTTCGGCATTGAGGATATAGCGTTGATTTTTTACGCTCTCCCAGTTATCATCATTCATCAGTAATTGCATTGCAGCTGATACATCCCTTACCGTAACAAATCCTGTACCTCCAACGGTATAGAATTTTAATCCCTTCCAGACCTTGTCGAATAGCATAGCACTTCCTGATTTCCAGTCGCCAGGACCAATTATCACAGATGGGTTGACGATCACCGCATTTAATCCCTGATAAATCGCCCGCCAAACTTCCATTTCCGAGAGAAATTTGCTTTCAGCATACGATGAATGATCTGATTTATAACGCCATGGATGTTCTTCATTCGCTTCAATCCCATCAGGCGGTGAGCCAATAGCTGCGATTGAACTTACATGGCAGAAACGAGGAATTTTGAGAGATAAAGCCAGGTCAACCAGATTTGCCGTTCCGGTACAATTATTGTGAATCATTGTGTCGCGCTCTGCCGGATCGAAAGATACTATTGCAGCAACATGGTAAATCTGATCGATGTCGGTCAACAGTTCGGTCAAGCTATCTTTGTCAAGGATATCGCCTTCAACCCACTCAATTTGTTGCATCAGTGAATGATATTCAGAGGTGTAGAAGGCAAATATTTTTTCAGTGCGCTTGATATCACTTCCAGGCCG
>JBAXOA010000038.1:0-35842 GCA_037133495.1 Mariniphaga sp.
ATCAAATATGCAAATCCAATGATACAATTTAAGTATTTTCAGCAGACCCTACTTAGTTCATTACCTAAATCGTTGAATTATGAAATATTTCCGCAGCCAGTAAAAGTGAATGATGCTCAAAATTTAGGATTGCCTTTCTCGAATAAAGAAATTCGCATCCGATCAATCCAACAATTTTTTTGTCCGAAAATTTGGTGTACTCATTATTAATATGTCTGAAATCGACTAATGCGACCGGAAGAGGTCCAAAATTAAATCCACCAAGTTTCAGCGCAGGAATCGTCCCTGAATTTGTCTCAACAACTTCTTTTCCAAGGCCGGTGGCCATTACCGTCTCTTCTTCATTGAGCATATAGCAATCAGTCAGCAATTCGTCAAAAACACTTTTTGAAGCACCCGTATCAATGACCCACCAATGATCGCAAAGTCCGGCAAAATCAGCCATAATTAATGGGTGGTAAGTTTTTGCTTCAAGCTCTACAATCTCAAAAAAGATTTCCCGCATTTTCAAATCGTATAAACAATGGAAAGCAAAAAAGGGGTACGAGACCCCTTTTTTGACAATATAATCAGGTAATTATTTTTTATTCAACTCATCCAGAACATTCATCACTTCGCGGACATGACCTTCGCTGGATTTCATCATCGCCATTTCTTCTTTATTCAACTTAAGTTCTATAATTCGCTCGATTCCATTTTTTCCTAAAACAACAGGAACCCCAAGGTAGCAATTATCGATACCATATTCACCCTGAAGCTGAATGCAAACAGGGAAAACGCGTCGCTGATCTTTAACAATTGCTTCAACCATCTGGGCAGCGGCAGCTCCGGGAGCATACCATGCCGATGTGCCCATTAATTTCACTAATTCTCCGCCTCCTCCCTTTGTCCGCTCAACAATTGCATCAAGGACATTTGCCTCAAGAAGTTCTGTAACAGGAATACCACCTACCGTAGTATAGCGGGTTAGAGGAACCATTGTATCGCCATGACCGCCTAAAAGCATCGCTTGAATCTCTTTCTGAGAAATATTCAGTGCTTCAGAAAGGAATGCACGGTAACGGGCAGTATCCAAAATTCCGGCCATTCCCATCACTCGGGTACGGGGAAGTTTAGAAGTGATATGCGCCTGATAGGTCATCACATCCAAAGGATTAGAAACAATGATAACAATAGCATCCGGAGAATGTTTTACTACATTTTCGGTAACAGTTTTTACAATCCCCGCGTTGATCTGTATCAGGTCATCGCGGGTCATCCCCGGTTTCCGGGGTAATCCTGATGTAATAACCACTACATCTGAACCGGCAGTGCGGGTATAATCATTGGTTACGCCGATAGTACGGGTATCATAACCATTAATTGGAGCTTTCTGCCAAATATCGAGTGCCTTGCCTTCAGCAATGCCCTCCTTAATATCCAATAGTACTATCTCGTTTACCACTTCCCTATAGGCCAATACATCGGCACAAGTAGCTCCTACATTTCCTGCTCCTACAACTGTAACTTTCATAAAATTCGAATTATAATAATTTGATTAAGAAAAAATGTCGCTGTTAAAAAATCAAATGCAAATTTATATAGTTTGTATGATAAAAAAAAGAAAATCATCACACTTAACGAAACCTTTATATTCCGGCAATATTGCGAATGTCGGCAATAATTTTTTCAGCCAATGCATTGGCAGCCAACGCGGATTTGCTTTCTGAATAGATCCTGATAATTGGTTCTGTATTTGATTTTCGCAAATGAACCCATTCCTTGTCAAAATCAATCCGAATCCCGTCGATGGCATTGACCTTCTGGTTTCGATATTTCTCTTTGATTTTTAATAAAATATCATCCACATCAATCTCAGGGGTTAATTCTATTTTGTTTTTTGAGATCGTATAGTCAGGATATTTGGCACGCAGATCGGAACATTTTAATCCCGAAACAGCCAGATGAGAAAGAAACAAACCTATTCCGACCATCGAATCACGCCCATAATGACTTGTCGGATAGATCACTCCCCCATTTCCTTCACCGCCAATCACCGCTTGGGTAGCTTTCATGGCAGTGGTGACATTCACTTCACCAACAGCCGAAGCAGTGTAGCTTCCGCCATGCATTTCGGTAATATCTCGTAGCGCCATCGACGATGATAAATTTGAAACCGTATTACCATTGGTATGCGACAGCACATAATCGGCTACAGCAACAAGCGTATATTCTTCGTTAAACATAGTGCCATCTTCGTTGATGATCGCCAGCCGGTCGACATCAGGATCAACGACAAAGCAAACGTCAACGTTTTTACCGCGCACTATTGCGGCAGTATCGGTAAGGTATTCGGGTATAGGTTCGGGGTTATGAGCAAAATGACCGTTCGCGATACAATTAATTTCAACAATCTCAGTTACACCAAGCGCTTTTAAAAGTTGGGGTACAATTATCCCTCCAACAGAATTAACTGCATCAACCGCTACATGCAACTTTGCTTTTTTAATCGCTTCAACATTTACAAGTTTAAGATCAAGAACATGTTGAATATGATACCCGGTGTAGTCCTTGTTGGATTGCTGACCAAGGTCATCGACTCCCGCGAAAATAAAACTTTCATTTTCAGCAATTTCAAGTACTTTTTTCCCTTCGGTATCATTCAGAAACTCGCCGTCATGGTTGAGAAGTTTAAGCGCATTCCATTGCTTTGGATTATGACTTGCAGTGAGGATGATACCTCCATCAGCTTTTTCAGCCACAACAGCCAATTCTGTGGTCGGAGTTGAAGCAAGTCCGATATTTACAACGTCAGCTCCCATGCCGATTAGGGTGCCGGTAACAATCGCATTAACCATCTCTCCGGATATTCTGGCATCACGTCCTACCACAATTACCGGTTTTGCACTATTGTTTCTGGTCGCTTTTACCCATGTAAGGTAAGCTGCCGTAAATTTCACAAGATCCAGTGGACTAAGTCCTTCACCGGGCTTCCCTCCAATTGTACCCCGTATTCCGGATATCGATTTTATAAGTGCCATATTTTGTGTTTACTTTAGATTATGAACCTGCAAAGGTGTTAAAACTGAATAATTTTTCAAAGGATTATTCTGATTTGGAAGAATTTAAGTTCATTTTCGATTTTTTTTCCGACATTTGCACCCGAAAACATTAACAAGTCAGAGAATTAAGAAATGATTATCAGAAGAGAAAGAGGACAGGAACGCCCTGAAAAGCGTACCGTCGGAAAAAGGGAACCGGGAACAAGGCCCCGTGTAAAAAGGGAATCAGCTCCTGCCGATCAGAGCAGGAGACCTGCAGGAAGTCGTTCAGAACCAAGAGAACTTACCTCCGGGAAAAGATTAGGCAAAACGAAAGTTATTAAAACTGCTTCTGGAGCAAAGCCAACTGGCACCGGTCGGTTTGGAAAAGAACGGACATCAGATGTTTTTCGCAGAAATGTGATTGAGAAACGTCCGGAGAGAAAATTTGAAGGAGCCGAATCAGACCAGTACCTGAACAAAACAGGAAAAGTGCTCCGCGGGAGACTTGGAAATCAAAATCTCAATGACGAGTTCAAGTCAACACACAGACCAGCAAAAGCTGCTGCAACAAAAAAAGAACCCGGTTCGATGCGGCTAAACCGATACATCGCCAATGCAGGACTGTGCTCACGCCGTGAAGCAGACACTTTTATCGCCACCGGCTGTGTTATGATAAACGGGAAGATTGTTTCGGAAATGGGACATCAGGTGCTGCCGGGCGAGTCGGTAAGCTTTAACGGAAGAATCATCTCAGCTGAGAAAAAGATGTATGTCTTATTGAATAAACCAAAGGGATATGTCACAACTCTGGAAGATCCTCATGCAGACAAAACTGTAATGGAACTTATTGCAAATGCCTGTCCCGAAAGAATATACCCGGTAGGAAGGCTGGACAAGAGCACCACAGGTCTGTTGCTCTTTACCAACGACGGGGATATGACAAAACGATTGACTCATCCAAAATACAACCGCAAAAAAATATACCATGTATTTCTGGATCAGAAAGTAACGAAGAATCATTTGCAGGATATGGTAGATGGAATCACACTGGAAGATGGCTTTGTGGTAGCCGATTCAGTAAGCTACGTTAATGAAGAGGATAAAAAACAGGTTGGAATTGAAATTCACTCCGGTAAAAATAAAATCGTACGGCGAATCTTCGAGCATCTGGGCTATAAAGTAGAGAAACTCGACAGGGTTTATTTCTGCGGATTGACCAAGAAAGACCTTCCGCGCGGAAGGTGGCGTTTTCTGACTGAGGAGGAAGTAAATCTCCTTAAGATGACCTCAAAATAAAAGTCCAAAATAGTTGGGGCAGATAAATACAATGGGTTTGGGCTTTACAGGAGAAATATCGGATACCACTGATTACGTCACTAAATGAACCTGATCAAACTGAAGATTTGCACAATATTTTTTATTTCAATAATAGGAATCATTTGCCCTGTAAAGGCTGGTACAGGGCAAAATGATTCCTCGTTTTGTATTGTTAATGCCATCATCTGCACCCCGAAAATTAACGGTTTGGCAGCACCAATTGATTCGCGTCGAAAAGTAACCCTTGCCGCCGATTCAATAATTAACAGGATCATCCATCAACTGCCCGGATCTGGCCCTTTCATCTTAAAAAGCTACAGCGACATTAGCCATCAACGGTTTACAATTGCGTCAAATATTTCTTCCGAAAGCAATGTAAAAGAAAGCAATCCTGTCGGGATACGCAACAATCAGCCCGCCCGTAATGTTCTCTTCTCGACTGAGACCCTTATCGCACACCGCTGCATGAAGCCGGATTTTAGCCATTCTGAAAATCTCTCCAGTAAAACAGAAGGAGAAGACGATGGTTCATTCAGCACTTTAGCAGCAGAAATGGCTAATTTCTCGTTATTGGACTCAGCTGCGATTGTTTTGCAAAAAAAGTATTTGTCACCATTCTCTCAAAATGCTCTTCTTAATTACGTATTTACTGCTCAGGACACCATTCTAAGTTCAGGAGATACCCTTTGTAAAATCACCTTTAGTCCAAGGGCTGAGAAACGATTTGACGGGTTATTCGGAACGGTGATAATCAACCCGGATTGCTTTGTTATTCAAGAGATTAATGCGCAGTCCATACGGAACTCGCCACAGGAGCCGCTGCTTACGATCCATCAGAAATTCGAAGTGAATCAGGGGATTGGGTTGCCTTCCGAAAAAAAAATAACCCTTTCCTTTAGCCAAAAGAACCTGAAAGGTGAACCTGATTGCGATAAATCTGCACCGTTAACTGGTTCAATGATCGCAGAAAGCCTGACCCGGATCTACCAGATTAAAATCAATCCACCTTTGCTTGCCGACGATTTTAAAAATGTGGCACAGATAGGTTTAAAAAATGACATCAAAACTGTTATATCACCTGAAAATCACACCTATATTCCATTCAATCAAGTAGATTCATTGTCCAGAATGATTGCAGACAGCGCCATTTTAGTTGAAAGAAAGAATCAACAAACAAAGCTGATTCGGTTTATTACGGAAGGTAAGATTCCTTTGGGCAAATTTAATATCGACTATAACAGGATATTTGGCTACAATATTTTTGAAGGACTAAAGCTGGGATTAGGAGGCGAAACAAACAGATTGTTATCCAAAAACTTCACTGCAGGCGGTTACATCAGTTACGGAATAAAAGACGGATCAATCCGGAATGGTGAATGGATCAATTTTTATCCATCAAATAGTTCTGATTTAAGATTCCATGTGGCCTACAAAGATATCAACATGGAATTGGGTGAACCTGAATTTTTGGAAACAAAAACTCTGCTCAGTCCCGAAAGTTACCGTTATTTGCTTATTGAGAACATGTATGCCACAAAGCGATATTCAACCGGTGTTGAGTATCGGCTGTTCAAGGAATTCAATTATTATCTGTTTGGCGATCTTTCAGAAAATCATTCAAATCTCAATACCCCATTTTTATTGGAGCACACTTTTAGTCCGGTCCAACTGGCCCGAGCCGGATTACAGTTAAGGTTTACACCTGGAATTGTCCTTCAAATGGAAGATGGCCGTAAAAAGGAGATGAACATCCCCAAATCGGATTATTACCTAACTATTATTCAGGGATTTACGATTCTGACCGGAGAGTATCAATATACAAAAATGGAATTCAAAGGAAAGTTTAATCTTCCAAATTCCGGAATAGGGACAACCACAGTCGTGTTTCGCGGAGGAATGATGAGCCAGGGTGCTCCGATTAATGAGCTGTTCAGTGGTTATGGAAGCAAAGCTGGGACTTTTTCACTCGCCGCGCCCTTCTCTTTTGGAACAATGGAACTGAATGAATTTTCAGCCACCGGTTACGGTGCCATTCATTTGCGTCACGACTTCAGCACCTGGCTTTTTCCCGCAAATTTTAAAACCAGGCCGACGTTGATTTTTGCCCAAAACGCCGGTTACGGCCGGTTAACCAATCAACAAATAGCACAATACAATCTTAGAGATTACCATAAAGGATATTACGAATCTGGTTTTGAGGTAAACAATCTGCTGAGAATGAACTATCTGTCATGGGGGCTTGGAATCTACTACCGCTACGGACCCTATCAATTGAGTTCATTACACGACAATTTCTCCTATAAATTTGGGTTCTTCTTCAAATTGTAGGTCGCGGTGTTATTCTATTCCCCCTGCATTTCAATTATGTAATCCTATTCATACCTCAACGCCTCAATAGGATCGAGCTTCGATGCCTTGATAGCAGGAAGGACACCGGAAGCCAGACTCACAATCAGACACAAAACAACGCCAGCCAGCATCCATTGCCAGGGGATGATAAATGCGCTGCCAATCAGTGCCGACACGCCATTGCCGGCAAGAATCCCTAATATTATTCCAAGAAGACCTCCTAACTGACCAATCACGATCGATTCGATTAGAAATTGCTGTTTGATCGAATGGGAGTTTGCACCCATTGCTTTATGAATTCCAATTTCGCGGGTACGTTCAGCTACTGTCACCAGCAAGATGTTCATTAATCCGATTGCGGCACCCATGAGGGTGATGAAACCAATGATAGTAGCCGCAAGTGTAACATATTTAATATTGTCCAGTAATACATTCACAAGGTTATCGCTCTTCTCCACAACAAAATCAGTATCGTCCAAAATATTCAGACCTCTGATATTCCGGAAGGCCGATTCAGCCTCTCCGATAGCGGGGTCAAGTAATTGCGCTGATTTGGGCATTACGCTGATCCGGAAGTTCATCTGAGGGCGCGGAAAATACTGTCTGACATTGGTAAAAGGAAGCAGCACCACCTGATCGCCTGAATTTCCAAAACCGCTCCCTTTATCCTTCAGAACACCTACAACCTGATACTTTCCGCTTCCGACAGCAATCATTTTTCCCAACGGATCGACGTCATTGGGAAACATTTTTCTGATCAATGCAGAACCAAGCAATGCAACATTATTTCCATCGAACGACTCCCGGAAAGTAAGACCCCTTCCTGCCTCCAATTCATAGCCGGCAGTTTGCAGAAAGTTCTCGTCAATTCCCCGTACAGTAACATTGGGATTACTTTTTTTCGATTCATATTTCACTGTTGCCGTCTGGGTAGCATTCACCGAGATAGACACCGTAGCGGGAAAAGTAAAACGTTCGCGAAATTCACGGGCCTGGAAATAACTGATATAGCTGTAATTCTTTGACCGGTAACGCGTATTGCCAATCTGCACCCGCATACTTCGGCTCTGAATGCTGAAAGTATTGGCACCCAACCGGGTAAATTCGGCTGTTATAGAATTTTTAATGGAATCGATGGCAGTTAAAATTCCAACCAGCGCCGAGATTCCTACGGCAATGATCAGTATGGTAAGTACAGAGCGAATCAGATTTCCGCGTATGGACTGAAAAGCGATTCTTATATTTTCGATTACTAAAGGTTTAATCCAAATCATTGTAATTAATGGATTGATCTGTGTCAATTTTTTTGCTAATTTAAAACTAACTTTTCATAAAAGAGACAATAAATCAGGAAAAATTTATGCCCGATTCTCGGCTTTAATCATTAGCTTTGCCGCTCATTCATAATCTTAAAAACAGATCCCTATGGCTTATGACATTGAGATGATTCGAAAGGTGTATTCACAAATACCTGAACGAGTTAACGAATTACGAAAATTACTTGGAAGGCCTGTCACCTTGACCGAAAAAATTTTATATTCGCATCTTTCAGGTGCTTTTCCTGAGGCTCCTTTTGAAAAAGGAATTTCCTACGTAAATTTCGATCCCGATCGTGTTGCAATGCAGGATGCAACTGCACAAATGGCACTGCTCCAATTTATGCAAGCCGGGAAAAGTGTGGTTTCAGTTCCGTCAACAGTCCATTGCGACCATCTGATTCTTGCGCAAACAGGTGCAAAAGAAGACCTTATCAAGGCCGAAGAGACCAATAAAGAGGTTTATCATTTTCTGGCCTCAGTATCAAAAAAATATGGTATTGGTTTTTGGAAACCGGGGGCCGGGATTATCCATCAGGTAGTACTTGAAAATTATGCTTTCCCTGGAGGAATGATGATTGGAACCGATTCACATACGGTGAATGCCGGTGGATTGGGAATGATTGCAATCGGAGTGGGTGGCGCTGATGCTGTCGATGTGATGACAGGAATTCCATGGGAATTGAAATTTCCAAAATTGATCGGCATTCATCTCACCGGAAAACTAAGCGGCTGGGTATCGCCCAAAGATGTCATTCTTAAAGTTGCTGGTATCCTCACGGTAAAAGGAGGAACAGGCTGTATCATTGAATATTTTGGTTCAGGCGCTTCGAGTATTTCGTGCACCGGTAAAGGAACCATTTGTAATATGGGAGCCGAAGTAGGTGCAACTACATCTACTTTCGCATTTGATGAAAGCATGAGCGATTATCTGAAAGCCACAGGACGTACTGATGTAGCTGAGATGGCATTGAATATTGCCTCCGACCTAAAAGCCGATGATGAAGTTTATGAACATCCTGAACAGTATTTTGATCAGGTAATTGAGATAAATCTTTCTGAACTTGAACCTCACATCAACGGGCCGTTTACGCCTGACTTTGCAACGCCGCTTTCTAAATTCAAAACAGTAGCGAAAGAGAAAGGCTGGCCAATGGAGATGAAAGTGGGTCTGATTGGTTCATGTACAAATTCCTCCTACGAAGATATGAGCCGCGCTGCTTCTGTTGCCATTCAGGCGCGCAGTAAAAATCTTAAAGTAAAGGCCGAATTTACCGTAACGCCAGGATCGGAACTTGTCCGTTATACCGTGGCACGCGATGGATTTCTCGATGCTTTCGAAGAGATGGGCGGCATCGTTCTGGCTAATGCCTGCGGACCCTGTATTGGTCAGTGGAGCCGGCATAATGCAGCTAATCTTCCCGAAAATTCAATCATGACCTCTTTTAACCGGAATTTTGCAAAACGAACCGACGGAAATCCTAAAACCCACGGGTTTGTTGCATCTCCTGAGATAGTGACTGCTTTTGCCATTGCCGGAACGCTCGATTTTAATCCCGAAACAGACTTTTTGACCAATGCTGACGGAGAGAAAGTTAAACTGGATCCGCCCACAGGCAATGACTTGCCGAAAAATGGTTTTGCGGTTGAAGATCAGGGATTAATTCCTCCATCAACAGAATATCAAGGAATTGAAATTTCAGTAAATCCCGAATCCGACAGGTTACAGTTGCTTACGCCTTTTACACCTTGGGAAGGAACCGATTTACTTAACCTGAAATTGTTGATCAAAGCGCGCGGGAAATGTACAACTGACCATATTTCAATGGCAGGACCCTGGCTGACTTATCGCGGGCACCTGGATAATATCTCTGAGAATTTACTGATTGGAGCAATCAATGAATTCAATGGGAATTCCAATTCAGTAAAAAATCAACTGAACGGTGAATATGGCGCTGTTCCCCGGACTGCCAGAGCATATAAAAAAGCAGGACTGGGTTCGGTGATTGTAGGTGACGAAAACTACGGTGAAGGATCCTCGCGCGAACATGCAGCCATGGAACCGCGTCACTTAGGCGTAAGGGTTGTGCTGACACGATCGTTTGCCAGAATTCATGAAACGAATCTTAAAAAACAAGGGATGCTCGCGCTGACATTCGAAAATCCGGAAGATTATACCCGAATTCTTGAAGACGACTCAATAGATATTACTGGTCTTAAATTATTTAAACCAGGCAAACTATTGAAGCTCACTTTGCATCACGCTGATGGTTCATCGGAGGATATAATGGCAAAACACACTTATAATGAAGCCCAGATAGAATGGTTTAAAGCAGGTTCATGTCTTAATTTCATCAAGGAAAATCAATAAATCTCCAATATTAAAATTTCGAAATTGAAGCGGACATAAAAATATGTCTTAAAATAATCCGGGTTATCCATGTGATAAGGCGCAATGAACAGCAGAGCTAACGATTTGATATTGAGTGCTCTGATGTTTTTTGCGCCTTCCTTTTATCTTCATAGTGAATAAGAGTATTGTGGTTCTGGTGTATCTCTATTTTATATTTTCCGAACAGAACATACCATAATTCGTAAATAACCACATATATATTTGATATACAGCTATTTGCAATATATTTTTTTCGAATTAACATTTTTTAATACTAATTTTAATTCAATTCACCCTCTCAGGAACTACCTTTAACATTAGTTTCCATGGAGTATTTACAGGAAAGAAAATTACTATATGGTATTTAAATTCAGTGTCATATCCGACAAGGTTGAAGATTTTGCGATGCATATTGATGCAGATGCAAAGAACACTTTTTTCGATCTGCATGAAGCAATTCAAAATGAGTGTAAATATGACGCATCGGAGCTCGCCACGTTCTTTTTAGCCGATGAAGAGTGGGACAAAGAGCAGGAAATTGCGATGTTCCCTAATATGTCATCGAAACAGAATACTACTCCGATTATGAAGAATACTGCGTTGGCGGATTACCTTAAAGAAAAAGAGGATAAATTGATTTATATTTTTGATGTTGTCAATCAGAAATCGCTTTATATTGAATTAAATGATATCGTAATGGAAAAAAAACTGAATTCACCTATCGTCACCTACAACAGAGGGATGGCTCCTGTGCAGCTTTCGTCGGGTCGCTATAACACAGACCTGCTTGCTGATCAGGATTCAGAACTTCAGAAAATATTCACAGACTTTGGAGAACTCGAGGATCTGAACCTCATCTATGGTGAGATCGGAGAAGTTATGTAACCAATGAACATTGAACATTCCCTCATTGAACATTTCCCCATTGAACATTACCTCCTGATGCCAAAATCGCTTATTATTCTTCTCGGACCAACGGGTGTTGGAAAAACAGATCTGAGTATCGATTTGGCCAATTATTTTCATACTGAGATTATTTCCTGCGATTCGAGGCAAATTTTCAAGGAGATGAGTATCGGCACTGCAGTTCCGGAACGTCATTACCTGGAAGCCATTCCCCATCATTTTATCAGGTCGCATTCCATCCACGAGTATTACAACGCGAGCAAATTTGAGGTTGAAGTGCTTGAACGGCTGGAATTACTGTTCCAAAAAAGTGATACGGTGATAATGACCGGCGGTTCTATGATGTACATTGACGCTATTTGCAAAGGTTTTGATGATCTTCCCGATATTTCAGCCGAGCTTCGGCAATCACTCATGCAACGTATGGAATCCGAAGGAATTGAGGTTTTACGGGAAGAGCTTCTGAAACTCGATCCTTCCTATTACAACGAGGTCGATCTGAAAAATCCTAAGCGAATTCTGCGTGCTCTGGAAATCTGTATCACTACTGGCAGCACCTATTCGGCATCAAGGACAAACGAATCCAAAAAACGACCCTTTAACATCATCAAAGTCGGACTCAACCGGGACCTTGAAGTTTTATACCAAAGAATTAATCAGCGGGTAGATAAAATGTTCGTGGATGGCCTCGAAAAAGAAGCTGTTGAATTAAAGCCTTTCAGCCATCTCAACCCGTTAAATACTCTGGGATACCGCGAATTGTTTGATTATTTCAGCGCGAAAATAACACTTGACGAAGCCATAGAGAAAATCAAAGCAAATTCAAGAAAGTATGCGCGTAAACAGTTAACATGGTTCAGACGAGATACTGAGATCAGCTGGTTTACGCCTGAAATGACAGATGAAATCATTGCATATATCGAACAAAAACTATTGCCGGAAAATTAAAAGCCGGCAAAATACCGGCTTTTAATTCATATGATGTGGTTAAACGGCATTAAACATCATCGTCATCATCATCGTCTTCTTCAGGTAAATCATCCGGAATATCATTGACATCTTCATCAACATCGTCATGCCCTTCGAACTCCTGCAATGCAAAATCATCACGAAGAATCCCGTCATCATTAAAGTCATCGTCATTTTCAACGATATTATTGGCCTCCTCAAGTGTCATCCGAACGAGGTAATAAAAATCATCGGTTTCGTAAGGCAATGCCGACACAACTTTACCTTTCGCATTGATGTAAGTAATCAGATTTCCTGAGAAACCCTGGGGGTAAGCAAGCTTAATTTGCCCCTGAACGTCTAGTGGAAGCTTATCATAGTCCTTAACAATGCGCGGTTTTGTGATTTTTGCCATAGTATATTTAGTTTATGCAATTCAGTAAGTAATTGATATTTATAATATTAGATATTTCAACGAAAGTTTAATTCACTTCTGTTTTAAGGGTGCAAAATAATAATTCAATAACTCAAAAAAATAGTTTTCCGAAAAAAGTGAAAAAAAAGTTAATTATTTTTCGTTTTCAAGCTCTAAACCCAATAAACAGGTGTTTAAAACCACAAATAAGCGCTTGAATTTGAATTTTTTCTCAAACATTCAGATTTGGGCATTGATCCTAAATTACCTACTTTTGCAGCTGTTTACATCATAAAGCAGAAGTTAAAAATGAAGATATCATATACCTGGCTAAAAGATTATATAAATCTCAATCTTTCTCCTTCCGAAGTTGCAGCTGTCCTTACCCAGCTCGGACTTGAAACCGGAACTGTTGAAGAGGTCGAATCGATCAAAGGAGGTCTGAAAGGACTCTTCGTTGGAGAGGTTGTGACCTGTGAAAAACATCCAAATTCCGATCATCTGAGCGTGACAACAGTTAACATCGGCGGCGATGAAAACCTTCCGGTCGTATGCGGCGCACCTAACGTTGCCGCTGGTCAAAAGGTAATTGTTGCAACTGTCGGAACAGTTCTTTACAAGGGGGAGGAACAATTCACAATTCAAAAATCGAAAATCAGAGGTGAAGTTTCCATGGGAATGATCTGTGCCGAAGATGAAATTGGTCTTGGTGAAGATCATAATGGAATCATGATCTTATCAAATGAGGCAATTCCCGGAACCCTTGCGAGTGATTTTTTTAATATCCAAAGTGACTTCGTCCTTGAAGTTGATCTGACGCCAAATCGTATTGACAGCGCGTCTCATATTGGCATCGCACGTGACATCTCCGCATATCTCGCTCAAAAAGAAGACATTAAATACACTACTCCTGATGTCAGCTCCTTTAAATCTGATAATCAAAATCTTGCAATATCGGTTGTAGTCGAAAATCAGGAGGCATGCCCGAGGTACGCCGGATTGACAATCTCGGGGGTTACAGTTCAGGCTTCTCCGCAGTGGCTACAAAACAGGCTCAAAGCAATTGGTCAGAACCCGATCAATAACATCGTCGATATCACCAATTATATTCTTCACGAAACAGGACAGCCACTGCATGCCTTCGATGCTGAAGCGATTACGGGTGGCAAGGTGGTTGTAAAGACACTCGCAGCCGGCACAAAATTCATCACGCTCGACGGTATTGAAAGGGAGCTTGCAGATAAGGATCTGATGATATGCAATGACACGGATGCCATGTGTATTGGGGGTGTCTTTGGCGGACTTCATTCCGGGGTTAAAGAGAGTACTTCAAGTATTTTTCTCGAAAGTGCCTGTTTCAATCCGGTTTATATCCGTAAAACAGCCCGCAGGCATGGTCTGAATACGGATGCCTCTTTTCGCTTCGAACGCGGAGTTGATCCCAATGGAACCCTGTATGCTTTAAAACGTGCCGCACTGCTTATCAAAGAGATTGCCGGCGGCACCATATCTTCTGAAATCGTTGACATAGTATCTGATCCTTCGGTTTTAGCATACTTTCCCGTTGACGTTACCTACTCAAATATCAACCGGCTTATCGGCAAGGAAATCCCCGGAGAGACCATTAAAAATATTTTAGGTTCGCTTGAAATTATAATTACCGGAGAAACACCTGATGGATTAAGTTTATCGGTACCCCCATACCGTGTGGATGTTAAAAGAGAGGTTGACATCATAGAGGAGTTGCTTAGAATTTATGGGTACAATAATGTCGAACCAAATAAGTCAACAAAAGCGACCATTCAACATGCTGCTCATCCCGACAAGATGAAATTGCAGAACCTGATTTCTGAAATGTTCACCGCAAGGGGCTTTAATGAAATCATGTCGAACTCGCTTACAAAATCGGTCTATTACGACCAGCTGGAATCGTTCAAAGCCGTAAACACTGTTCAGCTTTTCAATCCGTTAAGTTCTGATCTAAACGGGATGCGTCAGACACTGCTTTTCGGGGGACTTGAAGCGATCAACCGGAATACGAACTTCCGCAATGCAGATCTTCGGCTTTACGAATTCGGCAATGTTTACCACTACGATGGAAATAAAACTTACGATCATCCGGTAAAAAATTACAGCGAAGAGGAGCATATTGGGATTTGGATTACAGGAAAAAAAGAGAATGAAAACTGGAAGATTAAAGAAGATCCGACCTCATTTTTTACCCTAAAAGCAAATGTGGAAAATATAATGACAAGGCTTGGCATCGATCCGGGAAATTGTTTAGTTGAATCAATTTCGAATGATATTTTTTCAGAGGGACTTGAATACCGTTTCAATAATGTTATACTTGGTCAGATTGGATATGTAAGCAAGAAAATACTGAAGAGCACAAATATTAATGCTGATGTATATTACGGCGATATCTGCTGGACTGCTATTTTAAAGGTCATTAAAAATCACAAAGTCGCCTACACACCACTGATGAAATATCCTGAGGTGCGACGTGATCTTGCGTTGCTTATTGATAAGAACGTACAGTTCAGCACAATAAAAGCGTTGGCTTTCAAAGCTGAAAGACAAATTCTACGCAGTGTAACAATTTTCGATGTTTACCAGGGGGCAAATCTTCCGGAAGGAAAAAAATCATACGCGGTAAGCTTTACCCTTCAGGACAAAGAAAAAACACTGAATGACAAGCAAATAGAAAAAACAATGAGCCGGTTAATCAATGTTTATGAGCGCGAAGTTGGCGCCCAGATAAGGTAAGAAGGTGGCCAGGCAGTTAGGCTATTAGACTATTAGGCTTTTAGACTTTTAGGCTATTAGACTATTAGGCTATTAGACTATTAGGCTTTTAGGCGGCTAGGAGAAAACAGATAATGTGCTAATTTGCTAATGTGCTAATTTGAAGATTTGATTCGTCAGATGAAGGAGAAAATGAAGCATTTTGGCTTGTTTCCTTATCTCCTGATTTTGTAATTCGTAATTCATAATTCTTAATTGAAAAGACCCTATGAGTCATTTACCTAATATACTTATTGTTGACGATACAGTGGATAATCTTTTTCTGTTAGAAAGCATTATCCGAAAATTAAAGGTTAACCTGATACAAGCCGATTCCGGTGGTGAGGCTCTTAAGAAAATTAAGGGTATTGAACTGGCACTTGCCATTCTGGATGTCCGGATGCCGGGAATGGATGGTTATGAGCTTGCAGTAAAGATAAACGAAGAGAGATCCAACGAAAAAATTCCGGTTATATTCCTAACCGCCAGCGACATAAACGAAAACGAGGTATTTAACGGATATAATTCAGGTGCAGTCGATTATATCTCCAAACCATTCAATAATCATATCCTTTTATGTAAAATCAATGTGTTTCTGGATCTTTTCAATCAAAGAAAAACGATTGCCAGAGATGCTGAACTTTTAAAAGAAGCCTTACATAAATTCAATAAAATTTTCGACAATAATCCAACACTGATCGCTATCAGCACCATTCCGGAGGGAATATTTACCGATGTAAACAGCACATTTTTAACAAAGACCGGTTATTCCAAGGATGAGATTATTGGAAAAACAGCTGCCGAAATTGATCTTTTTACACAGCACGAAAAACAAAAAATGGCATCAGAGGAATTGTCTGTCAAAGGGTCTATTTCCAATTTAGAGTTGGAAATAAAAACCAAATCCGGAAAAATTCTCCATGGTTTGTTTTCGGGTGAAATATTAGAAAGTCAGGGCAAGAACTTTTTCATGACTGTAATGGTTGATATCACTGCGCGTAAATTAGTCGAAAATATTCTCGTTGAGAGCGAATCAAATCTTGCTGAAGCTCAGCGTATGGCTCATATCGGCAGCTGGGATTGGGATATGAACACTAACACAGTGAAATGGTCTAAAGAAATGTTTCGCGTATTCGACATCGATCCCGAAACTTATAATGGGAAACCGGAATCAATCCTAAATGTTCTCCATCCCGAAGATGTAGAACGCTTTACAAAAAGCATGAGCCGCAATTTATCAGACGGTGATTATCCCGCTCTTGAATACCGTGTCATTCATAGAGATGGATCGATGCACTACGTATTCGCCGAGGGGAAAATGGAGTTTGACAAAACCGGAAGACCTGTAAAAGCAATTGGCACTGTTCAGGATATCACGGAGCGAAAACATGCAATAAAAGAGATTCATCAGGTCAATTCATTTTTGGACTCTATTTTTGAGATTATTCCAAATATGATATTTATCAAAAATGCTAAAAGTCTTGATTACGTTAGGTTTAATAAGGCAGGCGAGGATCTTTTAGGCATTTCGAAAGAGAAATTAATTGGTATGAATGATCATGATATTTTCCCTAAAGAGTTGGCTGACAGCTTTATTGAAAAGGACAGAGATGTCATAAAAAATAAAGTAATGCAGGATATTCCTGAAGAGAAAATATTGGCAAAGAATCAGGAAATCAGGATATTGCACACCAAAAAAGTACCAATTTTCAACGATAAAGGGGCTCCCGAATATCTGCTGGGCATTTCGGAGGACATCACTGAGCGTAAGCGGGTAGAGCATACCTTAAAATTAAGCGAAGAAAAATACCGTACAATGTTAAATGCTTCGCCCGATGGCATTTTCCTTCTTGATTTTAGCGGAAGAATTATTGATGTTTCTGAAATTGGCATCGCTTTATTTGGGTTCAATACAAAAGAAGAACTGATTGGTAAACATTTTTCAAATTTTGTTCCTGCCGAAGGGAAGAAAACCGTCATGGAGATCATTCTGAAGACCATGAACGAGGGAATTGCTCAGAATATGGAGCTAAGAATCAGAAAAAAAAATCAGTCTGTTTTTTTAAGTGAAGCGAGCTCTACTCTAATTCAAGGTGCTGACGGAAAGCCAATCTCTTTTATGATTATTATTCGTGATATTTCTCAGCGCAAGTTAATAGAAACGAAGCAGATTCATGCCGACCGAATGATCAACCTTGGAGAAATGGCCGCCGGAATTGCTCATGAGATTAATCAGCCACTGAACATTATTTCGATGGTAATGGATAAAATCCTTTTTGAAACAGCAAAATCAGAAGTGGTTAATGTTGAATTTTTGAAAAATAAATCTGATAAAATATTTGAAAATATCATACGCATCAGAAACATTATCGATCACATCAGGGCTTTCTCCAGAAGTCATGACGATTATGTCCTGACTGCATTTGACATCAATGCAACCATCGAAAATGCAGTCTCAATGATCTCAGAGCAGTTCAAACACTTTGGGATTAAGCTAAATCTTCAACTCGATAAGGAAATACCTCAAATAGTAGGAAATACCTATAAATTCGAGCAGGTCATTGTTAATCTGCTCCTCAATGCCAAAGATGCGGTAATCGAAAATGAAGGAAAGCATGAAGAACAGGCCGACCTCCTCATTGGAATTAATACATACCTGGAGAATCAATTTCTGATTGTTGAGGTCACCGATAATGGCATTGGAATCAGCGATGATGACATTCATAATATCCTTCTTCCCTTTTATACGACCAAAGAAGAGGGGAAAGGTACGGGACTGGGATTATCGATCTGTTATCAGATCATTAAAGAAATGGGTGGAAACATCGACATTACAAGTGACATTAAAGAAGGAACAAAAATAAAACTGACATTGAATATTCAAAAGCAGGAAAATAAAAGAGGAAAATATAATTTGATTTAAGTGAAAATTATCTTCTGATGAAACACCCATGTATCTGCGCTTCGCAAACACGAATGAAGAGAACACAGGTGTTCCATCAGGCAATTAAAAAACAAATTATCTTCTGATGAAACATATTCGAGATAAACCACATACGCTTCTTCCGAATCGGCCGGGTAAAGAGTTGAAGAAGCCCGAACTCAGCAAATCCGATGATAACCGGTATAAATCGCTGTTTGTTAATGCTTCGGAAGGCATATTTTTTATGACAACCAAAGGCAATTTCATTGAGGTTAATGAATCTTTCGCCCAAACACACGGATACACTGTAGCAGAAATGCTTAACCTGAATCTGAAGGATCTGGATACGCCCGAAACAATGAAATTGGCTTCTGATAGAATCAGACGTATTCTTAATGGAGAAACCCTCACCTTTGAGGTGGAGCACTATCATAAAGACGGGCATATCTTCCCGCTCGAGGTGACAGCGAATCTTTTTTCTGATGGAAAAACATCATTCATACAGGCATATAATACCGATATCACTGAACGAAAGCTGGCTCAGGAGGAAATTCAGCTGCGCAGCGAAATCCTCGACAATATGGAAGAAGGCGTACTTCTGATTCGAGCCTCAGACGCTGTAATTGTTTATATGAATCCTAAAGCTGAATCTATCTTCGGCTTTGATGCAGGCGAACTTCTTGGAAAACCGATCACAAGTATTTATAGTTCAACTGAAGAATTGCCGGAAGAAATAATCAAAAAGCTGAATATCAATAAAGCCTGGCAAGGTGAGACGCAGATGATTAAAAAAAATGGAACACTTTGCTGGGGTCATGTCAACGTTTCGACTTTTGTCCATCCACGATTTGGTCCTGTATGGATTTCAATCTATACCGACATTACCGAACTTAAAAAGGCGGAGAAGCTGATGGCCGTAAATGAGGAAAAATACAGAACTACTTTAAACGCTTCTCCCGACGGAATTTTGTTGATCGATATGAAAGGAATCATCCATGAGGTTTCTGAAATCGGACTTCAAATCCTGGGTGCCGATACGCGCGATGATCTCGAAGGCAAAGATTTCTCGCAGCTCTTTCTGCCTGAGGAACAAAATACAATAAACGAAATCATTGAAAAAACGATAACTGAGGGCCTGGCTCAAAATATTGAGTTAAAAACCAAAAAGAAAAACCAATCCATCTTTTTAAGTGAAGTCAGTTCCACTTTAATACAAGGACCCGACGGATCGCCTGTATCGTTTATGGTAACTATCCGCGATATTTCCTACAGGAAAAAAATGGAATCGAAACAAATACATGCCGATCGGATGGCAAATATCGGAGAGATGGCCTCAGGTGTAGCACATGAGATTAATCAGCCGTTAAATATTATTGCTATGGTAATGGATAAGCTGCTATTTGAAGCTGACAAAACCGAAACCGTTGACATTGGCTTTCTTAAAAATAAATCAGACAAGATATTCGAAAATATAACGCGTATCAGAAATATAATCGATAACATAAGCGCTTTTTCAAGAAAAGACGACGATTACATATCGACAGTTTTTGATATTAATTCAAGCATTACAGACGGATCCTCACTGCTGGCTGAGCAATTTAAACAGTTGGGTATTACCCTAAAACTTGAGCTCGACAAAACAATCTCGCGCACTATTGGCAATACTTATAAATTCGAACAGGTTATTGTTAATCTGCTAACCAACGCCAAAGATGCAATTCTCGAAAAGAGGGACGGCAGTAACAATCTTTGTGAAATGATCGTTACTATTAAGTCCTATCAGGAAAATCAATTTTTGATTGTTGAAGTTACTGACAACGGGATTGGCATCAGCAATGACGATATACACAATATTATGCTTCCTTTCTACACCACAAAGGAAGCAGGGAAAGGCACCGGACTTGGTTTATCTATCTGCTACCAGATCATTAAGGAATTGAATGGAACTATTGATATTACAAGTGAACCAGGCGTAGGGACAAAAATAAAATTGACTTTGAATCTTGAAAATAAAAATGGAAATGGAAATTAAAGAGAAAATAAAAATTCTTATCCTCGATGACGAGAAGCAATTCACAGAAGAGCTAAGTGGTTTTTTTCTCGATTCTGCATTTGAATCATTTGAAGCCAACACGGCAGCAGAAGGAAAAAAAATATTAAGTACTCACGAAATCGACCTTTTGATTCTCGACGTGCGGTTACCTGGAGTGAATGGCCTCGATATCCTGAAAGAAGTAAAAATACAGTATCCCTACATGGAAGTCGTTATCATCTCGGCACATGGCGATATGGATACCGTGATCAAAGCCATGAGATTAGGGGCATTCGATTATTTACGAAAACCCTTTCGGTTTATCGATATTCAGATCGCCATTGAGCGAACCCAAAAATACCTTCAGATGCAACGACGCCTGAAGCAAATGGAAGAAAAGAACTCTTTAATCTCGAAAAGTCTCGAAGAGAAAATAGACCGGCAATTTATCGGTGTGAGCCAGCAAATTCTGGAAGTGTTTGAACAAGCTGTTACAGCTGCCAATTATCCCGAAGCCAATGTACTGATCACCGGTGAAAGCGGAACAGGGAAAGAGAACATTGCGCGGATCATCCACTACTCAAGCAGCAGAAAAGAAAACGTTTTTTGCGCTGTCAACAGTAGTGCCATCACGGAAACACTTTTGGAAAGCGAATTTTTCGGACATAAAAAGGGATCTTTTACCGGCGCCATCACCGACAAGATGGGCTATTTTGAAGTCTGCCACAAAGGAACCTTATTCCTCGACGAGATTGCGGATATGCCTTTTAACCTTCAGGCAAAAATTCTGCGTGCCACCGAAGAGAAGGTGGTCACCAGGGTGGGCGACACAGTAGCCATTCACACCGATTTCCGGATCATCTCGGCAACCAATCACGATATTGAAAAACGGGTGGAGCGAAAAAACTTCAGGCTCGATCTGTTGCACCGCCTCAATACGCTCCATATCCATATACCTCCCCTGCGTGAAAGACCCGAAGATATTAAACCGTTGCTGAACCATTTTGTAAATCTCTATTCAACAAGATTCAATAAACCAAATCTCGAAGTCTCAAAGGAAGTTTTTGACGCGCTCCATAAATACGATTTCCCGGGTAATGTAAGGGAATTAAGGAACATGACTGAAAGGGCGATTATCCTTTGCAAAGGCACTTTGCTTGGAATCTCCGATTTCAGGGTTAAACCAACTAAACCGGAGGTCGTATTGCCCGTCGATGAGATCGTCGATCTGAAAACCAATGAGATTAAGATTATTCGAAAAGTACTGCAAAACTGTAAATATAACCAGCAAGCTACTTCCGATGCACTTGGAATAACCCGTGATGCCCTTATCCGGAAAATGAAAAAATACGATATCGCTGTGAACAGAAACGACGAGTAAGAAAACAGGGGGTAATGACTAATTAGGAATTAGGTCCGCCAGCTGGCGGAAGGAATTAGGAATTAGGAATTAAGAAATAAGAAATAGGTCCGCCAGCTGGCGGAAGGAATTAGGAATGAATATCGTTTAGTGAGGGTCAGCTGAAAATCTAATATATTTTTGATATACAGCTATATATTCACAGTTTTACAATTTAAAATGCAAGCTTTTTGAAAGTGTATTTTAGCAGACTAGTTAAGCCTGAAGGGTTACAATTACAATAACCGACGATGTAGCCGGCGGTATAAACAACCAAACCTAAATCCGGGGTTCTACGTCTCCTAATTCCTAATTCGTAATTTTTTTCCCATTGAACATTGATAATTGATCCACTGATAATTTTCTCCTTATTCCTTCCGCCAGCTGGCGGACCTAATTTTTCACTAGCCCATTTCCGCACAAGTGTGCGATTATTTCAAAATATTTTTTGTGAATTTGTAAAATCAGCGCTGCATTATTCAGCGCCGCAAAAAATATTTATTTTTTTTAGCGCTCTTCCTTAACCATTTAGACAAGCCTATTCCCCATTTCCACCACTCTAGAAATTTTGTGGCACGTCTATTGTTTAGACCTTATCGCAAGAGTTAAACAATCAGTCCGATGAACCCGGCACACACAGGATTTCGAAACTGATTGTTGAATTCAGATTAAAAGAGGTAAGCCGTCCCTCCAATGTTAAGCACGGTAAACAAATAAACTAATAATAGGAGATTAAAATCATGGCAGTAGAAAAAACGATTGGTTCATCTAGCCTTGTAGAGGTTATTGACCGTATTCTTGACAAAGGTGTTGTAGTTGATGCATGGGTAAGAGTATCACTGGTAGGTATCGAGTTACTTGCAATTGAAGCAAGGATCGTTGTTGCCTCTGTTGAAACTTATTTGAAATATGCTGAAGCTATTGGTTTAACTGCAAAAGCAGCGTAATCACTTTGAAGCATTAAATTTTTAAAGGAGGTAAGCCGTCCCTCTAATGTTAAGCACGGTAAACAAATAAATTAAAATAGGAGATTAAAATCATGGCAGTAGAAAAAACAATCGGATCATCAAGCTTAGTAGAAGTTATTGACCGTATTCTTGACAAAGGTGTTGTAGTTGATGCATGGGTAAGAGTATCACTGGTAGGTATCGAGTTACTTGCAATTGAAGCAAGGATCGTTGTTGCCTCTGTTGAAACTTATTTGAAATATG
Organism: Mariniphaga sp.; assembly: GCA_037133495.1. Lineage (GTDB taxonomy): Bacteria > Bacteroidota > Bacteroidia > Bacteroidales > Prolixibacteraceae > JAAFHB01. The sequence goes on from JBAXOA010000038.1 coordinate 23,016, forward strand.
CTGAAGCTATCGGTTTAACTGCAAAAGCAGCGTAATAGCATTAAAGCTAAGTAGTTATTCTTGCTAAAACATCCTTCCAGGCTTGTACCTGTAAGCATGGTTACCAGGAATCTCTTCTTTTCACACCAAACAAAGAGGCAGAAGTAAAAAAAGAATTTAAAATTTCGCGAATCAAAATTCTTTCTTATTCAAAACCCTTCAGCCCAGCAACTCTGCAACCGTTCACCCTCCAACTACACAACCACACATGAGCGCTATTCCGGAATTAAATATCGATGGTTTTTTCGACAATATCATCAGTTCTTATGAGACCAGGATTCAGAAAATCCAAACAGCATTCCAGTCTTCCGAAAATATTACAGAATCATCTCATTCTCTTTTCGATAATGTCCACAATTCATTAACTGACCTCAGAAAAGAGAGAGATCTGTTAAACTCCAGACTTTGCGAAACAGTTGCCAAGAACGGTTCACTACGCAAAAAAGATTACCACACCATGATGTCAGGCATACTCAATGCTTTGGACGAAAAAGAAAAAGAAGCTGAAAACCAGTTTTTCAACTTTATAGAAGCTCAGAAAGAGACCGCTCAATCTCTGAAAAACAGCCTTTTGAGCATAAAAGATATTACCGCGCAAGATGCCGGAGAAAAAATAAATCTTGTAAAAGATCAGCTTTCAAAGATTTCAAAACGACAGGAGGAACGCAAAGAAACGGCGATAAAAACCTTCTTGGAATTTCAGCAAATGCACAACAAAATGATGGAACGCCTCGAGAGTCTTCTTGAAAAAGGCGAACACATTTTGATCCACGATATTAAAAAAGTGAAAGAACAATTAATTAGAGAAATCAATATTCATTAAAACAAAAAGGAGATAACAAAATGGGACTAGCAACAGAAATGAAAAATTTGAGCGAAGAACTTCTTGCTTCATTCAAAAATCGGATCAAGGAAAATGAAGAACTTGTCAACGATGTTCAGAATACCCTCGATGGTTTCCGTAAAGACCATCAGGAGATGACTGCTGTTTTAAATGCGAATGCAGCATCCTTGAGAAAAGGACTTGCAACAGGCGAAAAAGTAAGAATGAAAACGTATAATGAATTAATGAAAGGAATTCATCAGACAATTTCTTCTATACAGAAAGAAGTGGTAGCCATCCAAACGTCTACCTTGAATATGATTAATGATTTTTCTGCCGACAGAACAGAGATGGCTGCTGAATTGAATAAATTCTTCGCAGAAGGCCGGGCCGACAGAATGGAAGATGAAAAAATCAGGATGCAGGAATTTGATGCTATGATGGCAAGCATTAATGCGGATATTAAAAGCATTAACGATGAAGTTTTGGCTATCTTTAAAGATACCAATGAAATGCTCGACAATTTCGAAAAAGAGCATCAGGATATGTCTGCTGAACTTCGCGCCGAATTAGGTAAAAACCTGGCCGAAAGGGTTGAATATACCCGTTCATTACTTCACGGATTTCAGAAAAGATTAGCTGAAATCAGTAAGGAAAATCAAAAAATGGCTCAAAATCTTCGTAAAGGCCTTGCCAATGGTGAAGCAACAAGATTGGGCAATTACAAAGGGCTGATGAAAAATATTCATGCCTCTATTAAAGGAATCCAGAAAGAAGTAAAAGATATCCAAAAAGCCAGTGCCGGATTGATCGGACATTATGCATCGGAAAGAACCCAGGGGGCAGCAGAATGGAACAAAATGCAGGATGCCATTGCACAGTTAAGAAAAACCGGTGTTGTGAAACCAGCCAAAGAAACAGCTGGGAAAGCTGAAAAAAAAAAGGAAGTAAAGATTGAAACCTTAGTTGAAGCAGTAAAAGAGGTTAAAGTTAAACAAGAACAGCCGGTTGTTTCACTTCCAGTTGAAGCCAAAGTTGAAACGATAAAGGAAGTTCCGGTTGAAATTAAACCTAAAACTGAACCTGTAACAATCGTTCCAATGACATTTGAAGAGAAGGTTCTCGACTATATCAACACTCATCCAATGGGCGTGAAAGTCTCCCAAATGGAAGAACCACTGGGTGAAACACGAATGAAGCTTGGATTTGTAGCCAAAGCTTTACTGGACGAAGGGAAAGTACAAAAAATGGATAATGTTTACTTCCCTTTAAAATAAAATCATTCCATATTCGGAGTCGAAGTGATTTATTACTTCGACTCCGCCATTGGTAACACCTAATCCCTAACTGATTTTTCGTTCCGCCAGCTGGCGGACATAATTCGTTCCGTCAGCTGACGGACATAATTCGTAATTCGTAATTTGTAATTCATAATTATATACGACCCGTTATGACAAAAACAATCAGATGTGCATTTTGCGCCGGAACAGGAAAGGACCCTTTTGATTTGCTGTCTCCATTATCGAACTGCCTGGTCTGCGACAGTACAGGATTAGTCGAGATGGCAGAACCTATGAAAAAATGTATTTTTTGCAATGGATCAGGAAAAAATCCTCTTGGCGCAAGAGTTGCCTGTATCGTATGTGGCGGCAAAGGACATAATTACAGTCTGAATACAACAAGGTGCATTCAATGTAAAGGAAAAGGAAAGTCGGGCGACGGTCTGCCTTGTTCCCGTTGCGGAGGCAAAGGACTCGTTTGATCAATGGTCAATGAGATAATGGTCAATGAGATAATGATCAATTAGGTAATGATCAATGAACAATGGTCAATGAACAATGGTCTATGAATAATGAGGAATTGTCAGTAAAAAAAGGGATAATGAAAAATTTCACGACAGGAATTAAAAAGGGATTACAAAAAAGACAGGAGGCCATCGATCGGTTCAAGGCCAGCAGAGAAGCCTTTATGATTGCAAAAAAAGAAATAATAAAAGATATTGAAGAGGCCAGAGCAATCTGGATAAACACATGTGGACCATTCACAATGAATAATTTCAAGTAAATTATTGAAAGAGCCGAAGAAAAAGAGAATTCTAAAATTCGTAATGCATAATTAATAATTCATAATAATCCAAACTCAACATGAGCAACAATAACGAAATGAATACGGTGCTTGAATTAAAGCCAATGTCTAATTTTGTAGAAACTGACTATATCAGAGACATAACCAACCGCGGCCTCACCTATATTAAAGCAGGATTTCCTGTGCATTTCAGAGGCCCTTCGGGAACCGGCAAAACAACTGTAGCGATGCACCTGGCCAGCAAAATTGGCCGACCGGTGGTCATCATTCATGGTGATGCTGAATACAAAACATCCGACCTGATCGGAAGTGAACAAGGATACAAGTATAAAAGGCTGGATGACAAATTCATTCATACGGTTCATAAATACGAGGAAGACATGAGTAAACAGTGGGTAAACAACCGCTTAACCATCGCTGTAAAAAATGGTTTCACATTGATTTACGATGAATTTACCCGTTCACGTCCCGAAGCAAACAACATTCTGCTCCCTATCTTGCAGGAAAGAATGCTGAGCACCTCAGCCGGTAAAGCAGAGGACTATTACATGAAAGTTCATCCCGAATTCAGGGCCATTTTCACCTCTAATCCTGAAGAGTATGCCGGAGTGAACCGAACCCAGGATGCCCTTCGCGACAGGATGGTTACCATGGATCTTGATCATTTTGATTATGACACCGAATTGAAGATTACCATGGCAAAATCAGAACTTTCACTCAAAGACACTGAAATAATTGTGAATATTGTGAGAGGCTTGCGTGAATCAGGAAAAACGGAATTTGATCCTACTATCCGCGGTTCTATTATGATCGCGAAAACACTCGCGACTTTGAATACAACACCATCCAAATCGGTAGATATTTTCCGGAAAATATGTCAGGATATTCTTACCTCCGAAACCAGCCGTATTGGCTCTAAAACCAATCAGGAAAAAGTTAAACTCATTGTAAATGAGCTAATAGAACTAAATCTTCAAAAGAAAAAATAATTCATTCCGCCAGCTGGCGGACTTAATTCATAATTCATAATTCATAATTCTTAATTCATACTATCATGCCAATATCAAGCGCAATTAAAGGACTTCAGAGCATTAAAAGTATGCAGAATGTCGTCAGATCAGGGATTCCCAATAAGGAGGATTCAGATTTCATTAAATTGTACATGTTCGAAAAAGAGAGAACCAGGCTGAAAAGTGAGGAAATCAGGATCATGCTCCGACTTGAGTTCATTCAGGGCAGGCTGAAGGAAATTCAGGATTATTACGACGAGAAAGCCGGAGAGATGCATGTTGCCGGACCAAAGGCACCAGGCAAAAAGAAAGCGGCAGCAGCTACAGAAGCTAAGTCGGAATTCAAAACTATGTCGATAGACTATTAAAATACAAAGTGTTATGGCAGAACCTACCCATTCAATTAATGCGACCGGCCTGGCCGATATTCTTGAAAGAGTACTCGACAAAGGAATCGTAATTGCAGGCGATATTAAAATACAGATTGCAGATATCGACCTGTTGACCATTAAAATAAGATTACTTGTAGCCTCAGTTGACAAAGCCATGGAAATGGGGATCAACTGGTGGCAGGAAGACACTTATCTATCGACCAAAGCAAGAGAAAAAGAGCTCATGCAGCAACAGGAAACATTGGAAGCTCGTCTCGAAAAACTGGAAGCGCTCAATAAACCGGTTTAAAATTATCAGCAAAATGGAAAAAGATAACAATAAAGAGAAAAAGGACGAAGCCGCTTTTGAACTTTTCGGACTTGGCGGTTTGTTCAAAGGGATTGAGAAATTGGTTGACCTCGCCGGAAAACTCGAAGAGAAAGGCGGAATGAGCAAAGAAGGTGAAATCAATCTCGATCATCTCAGAAAGGGAATGAAAGGCGTTTATGGCTTTACGATTAATACTGCCGGTGGAGGCAGTCCTAAAGTAGAAACCTTCGGCAACATCAGAAAAACACCCGAAGGACCCAAAGTAGATGAAGAGCGTGAGCCAATAACCGACATTTTCGACGAAGAAAAAGAGATCGTTATCATTGCTGAAATGCCCGGCATTGAAGAAAATGACTTAAAAATCGATCTGAAAGAAGATATTCTTGAAATTTCGGCAGTCAGCAAAAGCCGCTCCTACCGCAAGGAATTATTACTTCCGGTTAAAGCCGTTATGGCAGATCTGAGTCACAAATTTACAAACGGAATCCTTGAAATCAGGATAAACAAATAAGAACCATGGCACTAACAGGCTTAGAAAACAGCGACCTGAAACTCATCATTTTCGGTGGAAAGGGTGGCGTTGGGAAAACCAGTTGTGCCATTGCAACAGCACTCGCATTATCTGAGAATTTTAAAACCCTTCTCATATCGACAGATCCGGCTCATTCAGTTTCGGATTGCCTCGAACAAAAAATTGGATTTAAAGTAGTAAAAGTTGAACGTACAGCCAACCTTTCAGCTATTGAAGTCGTTGCCGATGAAGCGCTTTCTGAATTTAAAGGAGCACATCAGAGCCAACTAAAAAAATTACTTGAAACCTCCACTAATTTCGATAACGCCGACATCGATGACATGCTAACCCTGTCGATTCCCGGTATTGATGAGATCATGAGTTTTAAAACAATCATTGATTTTATCGAAGAAGGCAATTACGATAAATATGTTGTGGACACCGCTCCTACCGGCCATGCTCTGCGACTGATTGCATCGCCAAAAATGCTGGATGCGTGGATTAAAGTCGCCGCTAAAATGAGGTGGAAATACCGTTACATGATCACAAGTTTCTCGGGAACGTATCAACCCGATGAAGTAGATACTTTCCTGCTCAATCTGAAAAAAACGGTTAAAAGAATTGAAAATCTATTGCGCGACAAGGATAAATGTGAATTTATCCCGGTCTGCATCCCTGAAGCCATGGCCATTCTGGAAACAGAAAGACTGCTTTCAGACCTTGGCACATCAGGAATCATTGCTCAGCAAATCATTGTAAATAACGTAATGACATCTGAAGATTGTGACTTTTGCCGCAGAAGAATGAAAGGACAAGCACCTTACATATTGGATATTAGCAAAAGATTCAGTCATCTGAATAAAGCAGAGGTACCCATGTTCCCCGAAGAGATCAAAGGATTAAGTACCTTAAATGAACTAAAGAGTGTGCTGATGAAACAAGGGAAATAAATTAGGTCCGTCAGCTGACGGAAGGAATTAGGAATGAGGAAATGTGCTAATATGCTAATGAGGTAATATACTAATAAGCTAAAAGCCTAATAGCCTACAGCCTAATAGCCTAATAAGCTAATGCGCTAAAAGCCTAATAGTCTACAGCCTAAAAGCCTGACGGAAGGAATTAGGAATTAGGAATGAGGTAATGAGGTAATGTGCTAATATGCTAATGAGGTAATATACTAATAAGCTAAAAGCCTAATAGTCTAAAGCCTAATCAGCTAATGCGCTAAAAGCCTAATAGTCTAAAGCCTAAAAGCCTAATAAGCTAATGCGCTAAAAGCCTAATAGCCTACAGCCTAATAGCCTAATAGCCTACAGCCTAATAGCCTAATAGCGGCTTCGCTCAGTGCACAGAAACAAGTTGGAGTGGCTTTTATAAACAATAAAAAAACAAACTATGAAAAATGTCATCGAAAATCTGAGAGTCTGGCATACCTCCAGAGAACTGGCAAAGGAAATTAATCAGGTAACTTCGACATTCCCAGCATTGGAAAAATTTGGCATAACCAATCAGCTTAAAAAATCTTCGGTTGCGATGAGCAGCAATGTCGCGTCAGGAAGCATTCAATGGAGCAAAGCAAGCCAATCCAAACATTACGAACTTGCGTTCGATGAACTTGTAGTAGTACTGAATAAATTAACGCTTGCTACTTATTTGAACTATCTGCATGAGAACCAGCTAAATGCACTCAGAACAAAAATAAATCAGGTAGGGAAAATGTTAAACGCATTGTCTGTTTATCAGCTTACAAAAAAAGCAACTTTTAAACCTGTCAACTATCAGCATCTTATTTCCTCAACACATAAGCCGTTTAACCATCAGCCCACTTTGAGCACCATTAGCGGTCGTTCTATCCACTCATAACTCACACCAAAATGAAAGACGAAACAACACTGCGCGTTAAAGAAGCTCTGGTAAAGGATGTCGGCAGGGCAATCGCCCGGATCGATCCAAAAGACATGAAAGCGATCGGACTGGAAAGCGGCGATGTGATCGTTATTGAAGGAAAACGCTCTACACCGGTCAAAATCATGCCATGTTATCCGGAAGACCGCGATAAAAGCATTATTCAGATTGATGGGATTACCCGGGAAAATGCGCAGGTTGGGATAGATGAGAAAGTAAAGATCAGTAAAACGACGTGCCGGCAGGCGGTAAAAATTAAACTCAAGCCCGAAACTAAATCCGGTTCGCTCAAGGCGGATGATGCAAAATACATTGGTTCGCTCATGAATGGTTTGTCTGTAACCAAAGGAGACAAAGTACGGGCAAACCTGTTTGGATCGCGCTCAGTTGATTATACCGTTACAGGCACCAATCCTGAAGGCATCGTTCTGATACACCCAAATACCACTTTTCAACTTGAGTTGGTGAAAATTGATGGAGAGGCAAAACGCAAAATCTCGTACGAAGATATCGGAGGACTTGGCAATCAGGTTCAACGCATCCGCGAGATGATTGAGCTACCGCTTAAATATCCCGAAATATTCGAACGTCTTGGTGTTCAGGCACCCAAAGGGGTATTTATGTACGGCCCTCCAGGAACAGGCAAGACTTTAATCGTCAGGGCAGTAGCCCATGAGACAGATGCCTATTTTATCAATATCTCCGGCCCTGAGATCATGGGTAAATTCTACGGCGAGAGCGAAGGCCGTATCCGGAAAATATTTGAAGAGGCGCAGCAACATGCTCCCGCCATTATTTTTATCGATGAAATAGATGCCATCGCTCCCAAACGTGAAGATATGGGTGGCGAAAAACAAGTCGAAAAACGAGTGGTCGCTCAACTGCTGTCGTTAATGGATGGTTTGGAATCGAGAGGAAAAGTCATCGTTATCGGCGCTACCAATATACCAAATGCCATTGATCCCGCTCTGAGAAGACCGGGACGTTTCGACCGCGAAATTTCTATTTCGATTCCTGACAAAAAAGGCAGACTGGAAATTTTGCATATCCATACCCGGGGCATTCCAATGTCGATGGATGTTGACATGGAAAAACTGGCTGAAATCACCCATGGTTTCGTTGGCGCTGATCTTGAAGCACTGGCCCGTGAAGCCGCTATGACAGCCTTACGAAAAATACTTCCTCAGATCGATTTTGAGATGGCCGAAATTCCTTACGAATTGCTGATGTCGCTTGAAGTGACAATGGATAATTTCTACGACGCGATGAAAGAGGTTGAGCCTTCTGCAATCAGAGAGGTTTTTGTGGAAGTACCTGATGTAAAATGGGATGACGTCGGTGGTCTTAACGAAATTAAAGAGGCCTTAAAAGAAACTGTTGAATGGCCGTTAAAATATGCCGACCTGTTTAAAAGAGCAGATACCAAGCCGCCAAAGGGAATCATTCTTCATGGAAGACCCGGAACCGGCAAGACCTACCTTGCAAAAGCCCTGGCAAGTGAGAGTGGCGTAAATTTTATCTCGGTAAAAGGACCGCAGATTTTAAGCCGCTATATTGGTGAATCCGAAAAAGGCGTGAGGGAATTATTCAGAATGGCAAAACAAGCCTCACCGTGCATCTTGTTTCTGGATGAAATCGACAGCCTTACACCTCGTCGCACCAGCGACGGATCGGGCTCCGGTGTTATCGAACGGGTGATCGGGCAGTTTTTAACCGAAATGGATGGCATCGAAGATCTTAAAGGGGTGATCGTTCTGGCAGCAACCAACCGTATCGATTTAATCGACCCTGCCCTGTTAAGAAGTGGACGGTTCGATCTGATATTCGAATTGCCATCGCCTGATGCCAAAACAAGAGAGAAGATATTCGAAATCCATACCCGGAATAAACCACTCGGCAAGAAGGTGAACCTGAGTAAGCTGGCATTGAAAGCCGAAAATCTCACCGGATCGGATATCGAATTTATCTGTCGGAAAGCGGCCATGCTCGCCATCCGTCAATTAATTGAAAAACAACGTGATAATACGGATGAAATCACCGAAGATATTACAATTCTGGAAAGTCATTTCGATGAAGCGATAAATTTGGTGTTGAAACAAAACGCGTTGAAAAAGTAATAATAAACTTTTAAACAAACGTTCGAACAAACCTTCAAGGTTTTAGAAACCTTGAAGGTTTAAAAACAAAAAAAACAAAATTTTAAACAAACCTTCAAGGTTTTGGAAACCTTGAAGGTTAAAAAAAAAAACAAAAACCTATGCAACCAAAAGGAATTTACATCTACGGAATCGTCCCGAACTTTTATAGTGCAGAATTTTTCAGGTCCCTGAAATGCTTCGAAACTTACGCTATTCCTTTCGAAAATGTGTCGGCTATTGTTTCCGACTATGAAGGCACGGCCGTTGATTTTTCCGACAGGGAAGCCTTGGGGCATTTGTTGATTCATCATCAAAAAACGATTGAAGCAATTCAGGAGATCGGATTCAATATGCTAATTCCAATGAAACTTGGCACCATAGCAAAAGCAAAAAAAGAAGTTTTTACTATCCTTTCGAATGGTTATGAGCTAATTATTGAAACCCTGAAAAAAATCGAAAACCATACAGAGATTGATCTGGTCGTAACCTGGGGCGCTTTTAATGAAATAATACAGGAAGTTGCCGGTGATCCGGAAATTATGGAAATGAAAGAAGAAATTCTAAAAAAATCGGATGCGCTTTCGCCCGTTGATCAAATGAAAATGGGCATGATGATTCAGGAGAAATTAAAAGAAAAGAATACGAAAGTGGAATTAAATATTCTGGATTCATTGTCATCAATCAGTCTGGATATTGCAACACATGAAGTGATGAACGACCAGATGATCACTAATTCCGCATTTTTAATTAAACGGCATAACAGAGAGAAATTCGAACATATCATTGATCAGATTGACGAGGAATATAAGGGTCTTTTGAACTTTAAGCTAGTAGGACCGTTACCATGTTATAGCTTTTACACCATCGAAGTACAAGCTTTGGATGCCAGCCTTGTGTTACAGGCGAAACAAGAGCTTGGCTTAGGTGATGAGACTTCCGAATCCGAAATTAAAAAAGTTTATTTGGGTAAAGCAAAATTATTCCATCCTGATGGAAATTCGAATGGCAGCAATGAAGAAAACTTCACCAAAGTCAATAAAGCCTACCATACCCTACTTGATTATTCTGTTGCTGTAAGACAATCATCAAAAGAGGATTTAATTTCTCTGGAGCATGAAAAAGTAAAAAACAATCTTATACTTGTGAGGTTAAAAGTTTAATTATAAGGCATTTGAAAATATTATCTAAAGAATAGTTATGCGCGACGGAAAATATATTTATTGCATTATCGCATCAGATTACGACGTTAATCTGGGACCTATCGGAGTAGGCGGACGAGGCGACCTTGTTTCCACCATTGGTTTCGATGGCTTGTGTATGGTTGTAAGTGACCATCCGCTGAGCAGATTTGTGGTTAATCCCGAAAATATGATGGCTCACCAAAAGGTAATTGAAGTGGTGATGAAGGAATTCAGGAGTGTGCTTCCGATCAGATTTGGAACTATCGCAGCCACGCCAGATGAGATTCGCAACTTACTTAACCGCAGGTACAGCGAATTCATGGAATTGATACGGCAGTTCGAAAATAAAATGGAGCTAAATGTAAGGGGGACCTGGAAAAATATGGGTATGATTTACAAGGAAATCGAAAAGGAACATGCCGAACTAAAAAAATTAAGAGCTGAAATAGAATCTATTGATGATAAGGATAAAAGAAATCTTAAAATCACTGAAGCCGGAAATATCATCGAGCATGCGCTGATCGAAAAGAAGGAAAAGGAAGCTGATGAAATTATCGATGCTTTCCGCAGATCGGTGTTCGAGTTTAAATCAAACAAAACAAGCGGCGATGCGATGTTTATGAATACCGCCTTTCTGATGAACAGTGGCAGAGAGGTCGAATTTGATAACATAATGGCTGAATTAGGCAGCAAATATGAGGATCGGAGCGATTTTGTCTATACGGCACCGTTACCTATATTTAATTTTATAGATTTGAAGATTTTTCCTGAAAAATGGGAGTTATGAAAAAAGCGTTCAAAAAAGGATCATGTTTAATCTTAAGCAATCAGCGTCATCAGCGTTCAAAAAAGGATCATTATGGAAAAAGCAATTGAAATAGAGAAAGAAGGGAAATACATTTATGGGATTATACGTCACTCCGACCCGATTGACTATGGCCCTATTGGAATGGGGAAACGAGCCGACCTTGTTTATGGGATCTGTCACAAAGGGATTACTGCCATTGTGAGTAATTCGCCTGTTATGATTTACGAAGCGCGACGGGTGAATATGATTTGCCATGAAAAAGTGCTGGAAGAAATCATGAAACAATTTACTGTTTTGCCCGTTCGGTTTTCGACTATTTCGGAGCACAGCGATGACGCCGGAGTATTGAGAATCATCGAAAAAGACTATCAGAAATTCGACGATATGCTCACCAAGATGGAAGGCAAGAAGGAACTCGGTCTTAAAGTACTGGCACAGGAAGCTCCAATCTATGAAAGTATCCTCGAAAAATACGATGATATAAGGTCTCTGAGGGATAAACTGATCCATTTGCCTGTCGATAAAACCCATTATCAGCGAATGAAAATCGGAGAAATGGTGGCTGAAGCGCTCAAAAAGGAGACAAGCAATTTCAAAAATATCATCGTCGATGCTTTAAGTCCGTTGGCAGATGATGTAAAAATCAACGATAACTATGGCGAGATGATGATCCTCAACGCTGCTTTTTTGATCAAAAACAATGTCGAACCGGCGTTTGACAAGGTTGTGAACGATTTGGATGCGCAATTCGGGCGTTTTATGATCTTTAAATATGTAGGAACATTGCCACCCTATAATTTTGTAAATCTTGTAATTAACACGAAAGGAGTCTAATATGTTCTTAATCGATGATTTGCTTCTTGCACCTTTGAAAGGAGTTATTTTCATTGCTGAAAAAATCAACGAGGTAATTGAAAAAGAAACGTCTGACGAAGGTTCTATCAAGGAAAGGTTGATGTCGCTCCAGTTGAAATTTGAAATGGATGAGATCGACGAAGAGGAATACGACCGGCGGGAAGATGAATTATTAAAATTACTGGGAAACATCCGTGACGAAAAGGCGAAGGGTTGAAGGGTTGATAGGTTGATAGGTTGATAGGTTGAAAGGTTGAAGGGTTGATTGGTTGAAGGGGTGATAGGTTGAAAGGATACACCCGTAAACCAATCATCTATTGAATGATTAATAAAATGGAAAAATATGAAATATTCATTTGAAGGTTTGGAAGTTTGGCAAATGTCACGGGAACTGGTAAGGGATGTTTACCAGATAACTGCTACATTTCCACACGATGAAAGATTTGGTTTAACCAGCCAACTTAGAAGAGCCTCAGTTTCTGTTAGTAGTAATATTGCAGAAGGAAGTACCCGATGGAGTAAAAAAGATCAATCCAGATTTTACGAAATTGCTTTTGGTAGTCTTATAGAAGCTTTAAATCAATTGATACTTTCAACTGATTTGGAATTTTTACAAGTGAATCAATTAACCACGCTTAGAGATAAAATTGATCATATTGGAAGAATGTTGAATGGACTTTATCAATCATCCCATCAACAAATTAATAAACCCATAAACCCATCAACAAATAAACCCATAAACCCATAAACCCATAAACCCATAAACCCAT
>JBAXOA010000039.1:0-33614 GCA_037133495.1 Mariniphaga sp.
TTGTTACAGAATATCGCTTTATTTAGAATATTTACCAATTGACAATGACAAAAGCTTTTTATCTGACAACAGGTATTGAGTTTTGCTAATATCATATCACATGGAACAGAATGGTTTTCCAACAGCCCGGGGGTTATACGACCCAAATAATGAGCATGATGCATGCGGAATTGGATTTGTGGCTCATATCAAAGGGCAGAAGTCACACGATATTATTGAACGTGGACTGACTGTTTTATTGAATATGGATCATCGTGGCGCCACAAGCTCCGACAATAAAACCGGAGACGGAGCAGGAATACTTATGCAATTGCCGCATGATTTCTATCTGGCTCAAAAGATCGCTGTTCCGGAACCCGGGAAATACGGAACCGGTCTTGTATTCTTACCTGAAAATGAGGAAGAAGCAGCTTATTGTATTGAAGTGCTTAACCGTTATGTTGAGTCAGAAGGGCTTCACCTGATCTGCTGGCGCGATGTTCCAGTTGACAATTCTGTGATCGGTGAAATTGCAAAAAGATCAGAACCACTTATCCATCAGATATTTGTAAAAGGAAATTACGAGCAGGATATTCTTGAACGTAAGCTTTACCTTGCCCGCAAGCAAGCAGAAAGGATAATCAGAGAATCGCAGCTGGCTGAAAAAGACGCGTTTTATTTACCCAGCTTCTCAAGCAAAGTAATCATTTACAAAGGGATGTTTACTCCGGGACAGTTACGTGATTTCTTCAAAGATCTTACCAATCCTGCGATGACCAGTGCGATCGCATTGGTTCATTCGCGGTTTAGCACAAACACTTTCCCAACATGGAATCTGGCTCAGCCATTTAGAATGATCGCCCATAATGGAGAAATCAACACCATTAAAGGGAATCGCCAGTGGATGCATGCCCGCGAATCATTGCTCGAATCCGACCTTTTTGGCGATCAGCTCGAAAAGCTTTTCCCAATTATCGAACCCGGAAAATCCGACTCTGCCTCTTTCGACAATACGCTGGAATTTCTCCATATGACCGGCCGGAGTATGCCGCATTCATTGTGCATGCTGATTCCGGAGTCATTTAACGAAAAAAACCCAATCCCGGAGAGCCTGAAAGCATTCTACGAATACCATTCAACGCTGATGGAACCGTGGGACGGACCTGCTTCAATGGTCTTTTCCGATGGTCGTTACATTGGCGGCACACTCGACCGGAGCGGATTGCGCCCTTCAAGATATGTTATCACGAAAAACGACCTGATTGTAATGGGTTCCGAAGTCGGCGTCCAGGTATTTCCGGCCGGCGAAATCAAGGAAAAAGGTCGTTTAAGACCGGGAAAACTATTACTGGTTGATACCCAATTAGGAATCATCATTCCTGACAAAGAGGTAAAAGCAGAACTAAGCCGCCAGAATCCATACGTAAACTGGCTGAAAGAAAACAGACTAGAGCTTGAGGAGATCAAAGTAAAACAGCGTGTTACGTCGAATATGGGCGATCAGTTTGGTCCTTACTCTAAAGTCTTTGGGTACAGCAAAGAGGAGATGATGATGATCATCAAAGAGATGGCTGAAACAGCTCAGGAGCCAACCAGCTCGATGGGTAACGATACACCGCTGGCAGTCTTTTCAGATAAACCAAAGCGATTCTTCAGCTATTTCCGGCAGTTATTTGCACAGGTTACCAATCCGCCAATCGATCCGATCCGCGAAGGGCTGGTGATGTCGCTCACCAATTATATCGGATCGCTGAGCAGTAATATCCTCGATGCGACACCAAACCATTGTAAGCTGATTAAATTCGAGAGTCCGATAATCACCAATACGGATCTTGGCAAGATCAAGGATCTGAAGCACGAGACTTTTGCACATGCCACAATCCCGATGTTATTCCCTGTAAAAGAAGGGGTTGAAGGATTTAAAAAAGCGTTTAAAGCGATGCTTGAGAGTGCGGAGAAAGCCGTCGATGATCATCAAAACTTCATTATTCTTACCGACCGTAATGTATCGGAAGAGATGGTGCCCATCCCGTCGTTGCTAGCTGTTGCGGCTGTTCATCATCATCTGATCAAGAACAAAAAGCGGATGCAGGTCGGGATTATTGTTGAGAGCGCCGAACCGCGCGAGGTGATGCATTTCGCCCTTTTACTCGGCTATGGAGCAAGTGTTGTAAATCCTTACCTGGCTTTTGCTGCGATTGACTACCTGGTAAAAGACGGTGAAATCAAGCTGCCTTATTCCGAAGCACGAAAAAACTATATCAAATCTATCGACAAAGGGCTGCTTAAGGTCATGTCGAAAATGGGAATATCTACCCTCCGCTCCTATCATGGAGCACAACTATTTGAAGCAGTAGGAGTCAGCGATGAACTGATTGACAATTATTTCAAAGGAACACCTTCACGCATTGGAGGGGTTGGGTATGAAGAAATTTTCAAGGAAGCGATGATGTTTCACAACGAGGCATTCAAAAATCCTTCTGCAAGAGTGCAGTTTTCTACTGTCGGGGAATACCATTATCGTAATCACGGTGAATTCCATGCCTGGAATCCTCAAAGCGTTGCTCTTTTGCAATGGGCCACAAGGTCAAACGATTATCAGGTTTACAAAAAATTCAGCAAACTCGTTGACGAACAGAATGCACAACCGGCATTTATCCGCGGTGCGTTAAAATGGAAGCCTAATCCTATTCCTATTGAAGAAGTTGAACCGGCTGAAAACATCCTCAAACGATTTGTAACGGGTGCAATGTCTTATGGATCAATCTCAAAGGAGGCTCACGAGGCTATTGCTGTCGCCATGAATACGATCGGAGGCAGAAGCAATACAGGCGAAGGTGGTGAAGATGCAGGCCGTTTTGGAACTGACAGAAATTCAAAAATAAAACAAATAGCATCGGGTCGTTTTGGCGTAACAAATAATTACCTGATCAATGCGGTTGAGTTGCAGATAAAAATTGCTCAGGGTGCAAAACCCGGTGAAGGCGGACAGCTGCCCGGATTCAAAATTAATAAAATCATTGCCAAGCTCAGGCATTCAACGCCTGGAATTACATTGATTTCGCCACCTCCGCACCATGATATCTACTCGATTGAAGATCTGGCACAGCTCATATTCGATTTAAAGAATGTAAATCCCAAAGCGAAAGTATCAGTTAAATTAGTAGCTGAATCGGGTGTCGGCACAATTGCCGCAGGTGTTGCCAAAGGTTTCTCAGACATTATTATCATCAGCGGATGCGAAGGAGGAACAGGCGCTTCACCGGCCAGTTCAATCAAACATGCAGGGTTACCGGCCGAGTTTGGGATTGCAGAAACTCAGCAAACACTGGTAATGAATAACCTCCGCGGCAGGGTAAAGCTTCAGGTTGACGGACAATTAAAGACCGGTCGCGATGTGGTGATCATGGGAATGCTCGGAGCCGAAGAATTTGGATTTGCGACAGGAGCTTTGATATCGCTGGGATGTATTATGATGCGCAAATGCCATCTGAATACCTGTCCGGCAGGCATTGCAACCCAGAACAAGAATCTCAGAAAACGGTTTCTGGGACGGTCACAATTTGTAATTAACTATTTCACATTCATATCGGAAGAGATTCGCGAATACATGGCCGAAATAGGAGTACGTACTTTCGATGATTTAGTTGGAAGGGTAGATCTTCTGGAGCAAAATCATGAAGTAAAGAACTGGAAGATGAAAAATGTCGACTTGTCGAAATTCCTCAACCTTCCTGAAGAGGCACGGCTCTATCCTATCCGCAACACCCATCCGAACACAAAAAATCTGGATGACGTAATCGATAAAACATTGATCCGCGAAGCAAATAAAGCGATCAAAAGCGGTGAAAAAGTCTGGCTGGCTTATGAAATCAATAATGTGATGCGCACGGTAGGCGCGATGCTTTCCGGTCAGATATCAAAACGTTATGGTGAAGAAGGCTTGCCTAAAGACACCATTAACTGTACCTTCCGCGGAACAGCTGGCCAGAGTTTTGGCGCCTTTCTGGTCAAAGGAGTATCCTTCAGACTTGAAGGCGATTCGAATGACTACCTTGGAAAAGGACTTTCAGGCGGAAAAATTATTGTTGTACCTCCTAGAGGAACAACCTTTGCTCCGGAAAAAAATATTATTATCGGAAACACAACGCTTTACGGAGCAACAAGCGGCGATGTTTATATCCAGGGAGTTGCCGGAGAGCGTTTCTGCGTCCGCAACTCAGGTGCCAAAGCTGTTGTTGAAGGAACCGGCGATCATTGCTGCGAATACATGACTGGCGGACGAACGGTTGTTTTAGGAACCACAGGCCGGAACTTTGCAGCAGGCATGAGCGGAGGTATTGCCTATGTGCTTGACGACAACGGCGATTTCGAATACTTTTGCAACACAGGACTGGTAGAATTAGGTCCGGTAGAAGACAAAGCCGATATTATGGAATTGCAGGATATGATCAGCAAGCATCTGTTGTACACACAAAGTCCGCTGGCAGGGAAAGTGCTAACTAACTGGGAAGAATACCTGCCCAAATTTGTTAAAGTCATTCCACTGGAATACAAGAAGGTATTAAATGAAATGAAACTCAAAGAGGTTAAACGCAAACTTGAAATGGCAGAAGATGCTCCCGTCAGAAGGGAGTAAATCACTACAAAAAAGCAGTTTAACACCAACAACGATTAAAGTTACAAAAAATGGGAAATCCTAAAGGTTTTATAGAAATAGAGCGGAAAGAGGGTGGCTACAGACCCACTAACGAACGAATATTTGATTATGGTGAAGTAGAACAAACGCTGAACGAAAATGATCGTAAAGATCAGGCTGCCAGATGCATGGATTGTGGCATACCATTTTGTCACAGCTCATGTCCGGTTGAAAGCAATATTCCTGAATGGCAGGATGCTGTTTATCGCGGCAAATGGAATGAAGCGTATGATTTACTTTCAGCTACAAATAGTTTTCCTGAATTTACAGGAAGGGTTTGTCCTGCTCCATGTGAAAAATCATGTGTGTTGGCTATTCATGATGAGGCGGTTACGATCCGCGAAAACGAATGTTCAATCGTTGAAAAGGCATTCGATATGGGTCATGTTACCGAACAGATTCCATCAAAGAGAACCGGTAAAAAAATTGCGGTTATCGGCTCAGGTCCTGCCGGACTTTCGGCTGCCGACCTGTTGAATAAAGAGGGTCACACGGTAACTGTTTTCGAACAGGACGATAAAGTGGGAGGCCTTTTGCGCTACGGGATTCCCGATTTCAAATTAAATAAAACGGTGATTGACCGAAGAATCAATCTCTTTTCGAAGGAAGGAATCACTTTTAAAGTCAACACCAAAGTCGGGGTTGATTTGCCCGCCGATAAACTGATGAAGGATTTTGATGCCATTTGTCTGGCTTGCGGTGCGATGGAACCACGCGACCTGCCTGCACCGGGAAGAGATCTGAAAGGAATTTATTTTGCGATGGAATTTCTTCGTCAGCAGAATAAAGTCATCAGTGGACAGGAGATTCCTGAAGAAATACGACTTTTAGCTAAAGATAAGAAGGTGTTGGTTATTGGAGGTGGTGATACCGGTTCCGATTGCGTCGGAACTTCGATCCGTCAGAAGGCTGCTTCTGTGACTCAGATAGAGATTCTGTCGAAGCCACCTGAAAAACGAACTGGAGATAATCCCTGGCCTTACTGGCCCAATACGCTGCGTACTTCGAGCTCTCACCTCGAAGGATGCGAAAGACGCTGGGATCTGGCAACCAAGAGATTTGTGGGAAAAGATGGCATTCTTACCGGAGTAGAAGTGGTGAAAGTGGAATGGGTGCGGGAAAATGGCCGCATGGTTATGAAAGAGATTCCCGGAACCATCGAACTTATCGAAGCTGATTTGGTTCTGCTTTCAATGGGGTTTTTATCGCCTGTGCACAAAGGATTACTCGATAGTTTAGGTGTCGAATATGATGAACGCGGCAATGTGAAATCGATTGATAATTCCACCAATCTTGATAAAATTTTCGTGGGTGGCGACGTCACAAGGGGTGCAAGTCTGGTTGTTTGGGCCATTCGGTCAGGGCGCGATGCTGCAAAACGGATCCATGAGTTTGTGATGGGATAGCTTTATGAAGAATCAATTTCGTGATAAAAAATGCGGATTTCCAGAGATTTTAAATCTTTGAAAATCCGCATCTAAGAAACTGATTTTTATATCTGATGTCCGGCCTGAAGGCTGGTTATTTTCAGAACTTAACAATAAAGTCTCCCAGTTTCCGTCTTACCTTCGCAAGTTGCTGATATCCGTCATCTTTCGACCGATAGCCGACAGCCATGATAACTTTTGACTTCAATCCTAATTTGCCTAAGTCCAAAATCTTATCAAAATCATCGGGGCTAAATCCTTCCATCGGACAGGCATCAATATCCAGATTTGCAGCAGAAACAAGTCCAAAACCAAGCGCGATATATGCCTGTTTTGTACTCCACGCCTCAACTTGTTCGGGACTTTGACTTTGCAGTGAACCCTTCATCATATCGGAATAGCCCGCAAGATTCTCCTTTGGGAAATTACGTGTTTCTGAGATCAGATCAATAAATTCGTCAACCGATTCAGAATTGGTATTCGTATTTACTGCAAATACCAACAATGCCGATGCATCGGTAATCTGCGACTGATCATAACCAACTTTTCGCAATTCAGTCCGGATTGCAGGATCCTCAACAACCAGAACTTTGTAAGGCTGTAATCCAAAAGACGAAGCAGATAAGCGGATTGCCTCAAGCAATTTTGCCATATCATCATCCGAAACTTTTTTCGAAGAATCAAAAAGTTTGGTAGCGTAACGGGTGTTCAATTTTTCTAAAATATCCATATTTTCTGTTTTATTAATAATAGCTAAAGGAATAACAACAAGTTAGAATTATTGTTCGGTGAAGTTTGAAAAAAAGGAGATTAAAGTAATTCTTCCGCAGCTCCTAAGAGGCTGTATCAAAAGTGAAGATTTAACCGCAGAGAACCGCTGAGGAAAACTGCAGAGAACCGCAAAGAATTAAAAAACAGAAGAATAACTCTGCATAGCTTTGCGCATTCTCTGCGTATCTCCGCGGTAAAAAGACTTTTGATACATCCTCTTATCTACTTCGCCCTTACCACAAAAATGCCGGTTGTATTTTTTGAATCTTTAAGGTAATCGGCGAGCAGAACCTGAGTGGTCTCCACTTTTGCACCTTTGGATGAGGCGTTCAACAGAAAAACCCGGCCTTGCTTTTTAACTGCCAGACCAATATGCGATACATCCATTCCTGAAATTCTGGTTACCAATGCGATAATATCACCATCTTCCATCTCCCGTTCATGTGCTGCTATTTTCTCTTTGGGAATAAAAAAATATTGTTTGGCAGAAATGCGGTTTTCAATTTGTCTGATCACATTTATTAAGGCAGAATTGGCCTTCAGCTGAGGATAATATTCAGGATGAGTACTCATAAAGCTAACGGAAACCGGGCAGTTGATTCCTCCAACCTTAGCTGTCATATCTTCAACAATCCCTTTTGCCGCATTATCAGTTATCCATTCACTAAAATAATGCAGCCGGCTGGCATATCCATTTAAAACACCATTCCTGTAGCGGATTTTTTGAAGTTCAGCTGCAAATTTCTCGAAATCAGGCTGACCGTTTTTGATGGTTCGCGCTATTGCCAGACAATTCTCCACAAAAGTGGTGCAATCGAGCTCGTGCAAATTGATCACAAGATTTTCTTCGGGAGTACGATCAAGTGTTTTACCGATATAGGACGTTCCTTTAAAATCCAACCCGATCTTCAGCATCAAGGCACCAGTGGAGAGATGCTGATCTTTCGAAAACTGATCGAATTTTTGATGAAGAATCGCTTTGTCAATCTCTGTAACTACAATTTTAGTTTCAGGGGCAGCAAAAGCAACGAGCCAGCTGCTTAAGACACAAAAAACAGTGTATAATAATCTAATTTTCAATGTATTATAATTTTTTCATTGAACATTATTAATTGACAATTACTTAAATCTGCATTGTGCCGGCAAATGAGCTAATTGCCGGATTATTTTTTATGCCTTTTCTTTAACTCTCTGGCTAGATCTTCGATACGATAACCTTTGTGTGACAACAAAACGATTAAATGGTACACCAGGTCCGAAGCTTCGTACAGTAACCGGTCATCATTTCCGGCCATGGCTTCAATGACTGTTTCTATTGCCTCTTCACCGACTTTTTGCGCCATGCGGGAAAGTCCGTCTTCGAATAAAGTTGTAGTGTACGACCCTTTCGGCATTTCAATTTTGCGCTTGTCAATAAAATCCTGCAATTGCTTTAGGAATAAAACATCCTCTGTTTTATTTGCTTCGCCCCAGCAAGTGTCGCTTCCGGTATGACAAACGGGTCCAACAGGATCAACTTTTATCAAAAGGGTATCCTGATCGCAATCGGCCTGAACCGACACCACCTTGAGAAAATTTCCCGACTCCTCACCTTTTGTCCAAAGCCTGTTTTTGGTCCGGCTGAAAAAGGTTACCAATCCGGAGGCAACAGTTTTATCATATGCCTCTTGATTCATAAATCCCAGCATCAGCACCTTGTCGGTTGTATTATCCTGAATGACAGCAGGAAGAAGTTCGCCTGCCAGTTTATTGAAATTAAGTTCCATATATTATACTTTCAATTTTTTTGATCTTGTCGTTTTATATACTCAGAGATTTTTTGAGTGCAGCGTATATAATCGCTTATCTCACACAAATTCCCTGGCCGCGAAGGTAGTGCTTTAGATCGGGAATGGCAATTTCGCGAAAGTGGAAAATACTGGCCGCCAGGCCTGCATCTGCTTTCCCTTCCTTAAATACATCAGCAAAATGTTCCATATTTCCTGCTCCTCCCGATGCGATCAACGGAATGGTAAGCATATCGTGTAGTCGTGCCAGTTCTTTATTGGCAAATCCATTCTTGGTTCCGTCGTGATTCATGGATGTGAAAAGGATCTCACCTGCCCCACGATCCTGAGCCTCTTTTGCCCACGAGAAGAGCTCTTTTTCTGTCGGAATACGACCGCCATTAACGGTAACCGTCCAATAATCTGCCACTTCCCTGGCATCAATGGCTACGACAACAAACTGACTTCCAAAATTACGCGCCAGGTCATCGATGAGTTGCGGATTCCTGACGGCTGATGAGTTGATTGAGATCTTGTCGGCGCCGGCTGCCAGCAGTGCTTCGGCATCTTTAATCTCACTGATTCCACCGCCGACCGTAAAAGGGATATCAAGATTTTGGGCAATTCGTCTCACCAGTTCTACAAAGGTCTTGCGCCCTTCGTGGGTTGCGGTAATATCGAGAAAGACAAGTTCATCGGCTCCTTGTTCGGCATACAGTTTTCCCAGCTCAACCGGATCGCCGACATTAATGATATTCACAAAATTGACCCCTTTAACGGTTTGTCCGTCTCTGATGTCAAGGCATGGTATAATTCGTTTTGCAAGCATTTTTTACTGGTTAAGTAATTGTCAATTAAAAATGTTCTCCTCCAGCTGACGGATCAAATTAGCACATTGGCATATTAGCAAATTAGCAAATCTCCTCCTTACTGGCAAAATTCCTCAATCTCCTTCATCGTAATCCGTCCTTCATAAATCGCTTTTCCGGTGATCACTGCGGGTATTCCGGCATTTTGCAATTCGAGGATATCAGCCATCGAGCTGACTCCTCCACTTGCGATAAGGTAAGCATCCGGCACTGAAGTGAGTATTTTTATATAAAGATCAGTGGCAGCACCTTGCAGCATACCGTCGCGGCTGATGTCGGTACTGATGATTTTATGAATTCCCTTTGAATGCCAATAGTTGATGTATTCGAACAGATCAGTTCCGGTGCTCTCCTGCCATCCGGCCACGGCGATCATTTCATTTTTTGCATCCGCGCCAAGGATAATTTTATCAGCGCCAAATTTTTCGATCCATCTTAGAAATACCTCAGGTGATTTTACGGCGATACTCCCGCCGGTCACCATTGATGCTCCCGAATCGAAGGCGAGTTCGAGATCTTTATCCGATTTAAGACCTCCGCCAAAGTCGATAACCAGGTTCGTATGGGTGGCAATACGCTCCAAAACCTTTTGATTAACAATGTGATGTGCTTTAGCTCCATCTAAATCAACAAGATGTAACCGTTTCAAGCCGGCAGCTTCGAACATTTTGGCAATCTCAAGCGGATTTTCGTTGTAAACAGTTTTTTGTGCATAGTCGCCTTGACTGAGCCGCACGCATTTACCATCGATGATATCAATGGCCGGTATAATTTCAATTTTCATGTTTTTCAAACTTTCAGATTTAGGAAGTTTTCGAGTATACGCGCCCCTGTTTTACCGCTTTTCTCAGGGTGGAACTGTGTGGCGTAAAAATTATCACGCTGAAGCGCTGCACTGAAAGGGACGATATAATCGCAGATGGCAGCGGTATCAAAACCAGTAGCAGCATAATAAGAATGGACAAAATAGAAGTAATCCTCTTCGCGGATATTGTGAAAAAGCGATGTCTTTAATTCGGATAAACTGTTCCATCCCATATGCGGAACTTTAAACAAAATATTATTTTCATTCCGGGGAACAAATTTCTTCACCTTTTCGGGAAAGATACCCAAACATTGTGTGTCGCCCTCTTCCGAATGAGCGCACATCAACTGCAAACCCAGACAGACGCCAAGGACGGGCTGCGTGAGATCGCAGATCAGCGAATCCAGCTTGTGCAATCTGAGATAGTTCATCGTAGTAGAGGCCTCACCTACTCCGGGAAAAATAACACGATCTGCATTCCTGATTTCATCCGGATCGGCAGTTACAGTAGCTGATACACCCAATCGCTGAAGCGCAAAATCAACCGACCGGATATTTCCGGCATTGTATTTAATAATTACAATCTTCATTCCTGATTTTATAGATTTTGTGAGTATGAAAATTTCATACCCGCTATTTCAGTAACAATTCAATAATCCGCACCATCTCTTTAAACTCTCCTTCTTTAAACAGTCTGGTCATAAAAACGATTTTTCCTGTTTTGTCGATGATCACATTTCGGGTTACCCCCGCCTTTTTATCTGCAAAAATTCCAAAAATATCAGCGCTGGGATCGAACGCTAAAGGATAGGAAATATCCATTTCCTTCTGATATTTCTTCACTTTATCAAGCGGCTCGTCACGATCAACACCAAAAAGCAGAAAATTAGGGTTTCGTTTATTTTTCATCCAGATATCCTTTTCGATAAATGGCATCTCTTTACGACAAACGCCACACCAACTTGCTGTAAACTGAAGCATGACCACTTTCCCTCTCCACTGTTTCGACGAAATTTTTTTTCCATTAGTCAAAGTCATCAATATATGAGGAATCGAATCACCTATTTTTGCAGTAAAACCATAGTCTTCAGGAATTTCCTGTTTTGGCATTTCACTGTTGGATTGTGCAAAAGCATTTGTGAAAATCAACAATCCCAGAAGGACCATTTTGATATTATTAAAAATGCTTCTCATAATTGTTCGCTTTAGTTGAACACTACAGTCCTGTTATTGTAGACCAATATTTTTCGTTGAAGATGTTTGTACACCGCTTCGCTTAGGACAATTTTTTCAAGATCTCTTCCTTTTCGGATAAGACTATCTACATTATCGATATGCGAAATTCGTACAACATCCTGAGCGATAATAGGCCCGGCATCAAGATCGGCGGTGACATAATGACTGGTGGCACCAATAATTTTCACACCCCGCTCATGCGCCGCATGGTAGGGTTTAGCTCCGGCAAATGCAGGAAGGAACGAGTGATGAATGTTTATGATCCTGTTTGGATAACCGGCTACAAACCGATCGGACAATACCTGCATATATCTTGCAAGTACAACAAAATCAATATCGTATTGTTTTAGAATTTCTACCTCTTTCTGCTCCTGCTCCTCTTTATTCGCACTATTCTTTTCAATCAGATGAAAATCAATGCCAAAACGTTGAGCGACAGGACGCAGTGTTTCGTGATTACTGATGATCACCGGAATCTCAGTGTCCCAGTCGCCGGCAGTGTACCGTGAAAGGATATCAAAGAGGCAATGCGACATTTTAGAAACAAACACAGCCATCCGGGGACGTTTATCGGAAAAGTGGAGCGAGAACTTAATCGCGAATTTCACTGCTATCAGCGTTTCAAAGTAATCAGCAATTTTCTCGCGGGGAATTGCGAATTTCTCGAGTTCCCATTCAACACGCATATAAAACAGTCCTTCTTCATAATCAACATGCTGATCGAGGTAAATAATATTACCCTGATTTTTATTTAAGAATTCGGTTACTGAAGCTAAAATACCCTGTTTATCAGGACAGTAGATAAGCAGAATAGCAGTATTTCTGATTTCAGTATTTTTACGGATCGATTGCATATATTTTTATCTGTGTATTTTGAATTATTTCCTTTTAAAGGACTCCTTTTGTACTCGGAAGTGACTGTACGAATGGATCTTTGCGGATCGCCATCTTCAAAGCGCGGGCGAAAGCCTTGAATATTCCTTCAATTTTATGATGTTCATTGGTCCCTTCAGCTTTAATGTTCAGATTTGCCAACGCTGAATCAGACAATGACTTAAAGAAATGGAAAAACATTTCGGTTGGCATATCTCCCACTTTTTCGCGATGAAATTCAGCATCCCAAACAATCCAGGGTCTTCCTCCGAAATCGAGTGCTACCTGTGCCAGACAATCGTCCATTGGCAGGCAGAATCCATACCGCTCGATGCCGCGTTTATCGCCAAGTGCCTTACGGATTGCTTCACCGAGGGCGATTCCGGTATCTTCGATGGTGTGATGTTCATCGACAGCCAGATCACCCTTTACTCTTATCGTCAGATCGCAGCCGGAATGACGTCCGATCTGATCGAGCATGTGATCAAAAAATGCCAGGCCAGTATTTACTTCGCATTTTCCGGTACCATCGAGTGATAACTCAACAAAAATATCTGTCTCAGAAGTTTTTCTGCTGATGGTTGCACTTCGTTCACCAATTGCCAAAAAATTAAATATAGCATCCCATTTATCGGTCATCAATGCACAATACTGATTTAATCCGCTGTCATTCAACTCGCTGAATCTGTCAGTATCCGCAAAAAATATTCCCTTTGCGCCAAGATTTTTTGCAAGTTGAATATCGGTCAGCCTGTCGCCTATTACAAACGATCCCGCAAGATCATAATCACCCGAAAAGTATTCCTTCAACATCCCGGTTCCGGGTTTGCGGTCAGGTGAATTATCGGCAGGCATGGAGGGATCAATATGTATGTTTTTGAAAATTACTCCTTCATTTTCAAAGGCTTTTAACATCATTTGTTGCGCCGGCCAAAAAGTCTCTTCAGGAAACGAAGAAGTCCCTAACCCGTCCTGATTTGAAACAATAACCAATTCAAAATCTGTGTATTTTTGAATATGATAAAGATTTCGGAAAACACCGGGTATAAATTCAAGCTTCCCGAGCGAATCGACCTGCATATCCCCTCTGGGTTCGGCAATCATCGTACCGTCGCGATCAATAAAAAGGATCTTTTTCATCAGAAGATAATTTGTTTTTAAATTGCCTGATGGAACACCTGTGTTATCTTTATTCGTATTTGCGAAGCTCAGATTCATGGGTGTTTCATGCCTGTTTAAGTTTAGCCTGAGCACGATATTTAACAGACAATTTACATTTCTCTCTATTAAAGATAAGAAATTACTGTCATTTAAACCGTGATTTTGCAGCTGTTTTATCGTTTAACTAACTTTATTTTATCAATTTTTCTTCCGACTGACCGGTAATTAAATTAATCCATCCAAGGCCTCCAGCAATGTAGCATTCTCCTCAGGTGAACCAATACTGATTCGAAGACACCCTTCACAAAGAGCAATTGAAGAGCGGTCGCGGACGATAATTTTCTCCTCGACAAGGTATTCATAAATACCACGGGGGTCGTGTGTTTTAACCAGAACAAAATTGGCATCAGCAGGATAAATCTTTACCACAAACGGATACTTTTTGAGATTTTCAATCAGTCTTTCGCGCTCTTTTAAAATAATTGCCACCCATTCAATTTTAGGTTGCTCATCAGCCAGAAGTTCAAGTGCTTTTGTTTGAGTAAGAATGCTCAGATTATACGGATATTTGATTCGGCTTAACACTTCTATTATGGATTCTGCGGCAAATGCCATTCCCAGCCGAAGACCCGCCATGCCCCAGGCTTTCGAAAATGTCTGAAGAATTACGAGATTTGGATATTTATCCAAAACGGGCAGAAAAGAGTTTTCAGGGCAGAAATCGATATAAGCTTCATCCAGAACAACGACCCCGCTAAAACCATCGATTATTTTCAACATCTCATTATGATCCAATATATTACCGGATGGATTATTGGGTGAGCAAAGGAAAATCAATTTTGTATCCGACGTTACTGCTGATAAAATTGCGTCTGCATTCAATTCAAATTCAGCACTTAACGAAACAAGGTTCATCGCAACATTATTCGTATCGGCAGCCACCCGGTACATGCCGTACGATGGATTGATGGACACTACATTATCCTTTCCCGGTTCACAAAAAGCCCGGAACAACAGATCGATCGGTTCGTCGCTTCCATTTCCAAGAAAGATATTTTGTGAAGGGATATTTTTGATCCGGCTCACCCTCGCTTTCAATACGCGCTGATGCGGATCAGGATAGCGGTTCCATGGCGAATTATAAGGATTTTCGTTGGCATCCAGAAACACTGCAGCCTCACCTGAGAACTCGTCCCTTGCGCTGGAATATGGTTTTAAACCCCGGATATTCTCCCTTAGTAATTTGTTAATATCAAATGTCATTCCATTTTTTTTCTTAGTTCCACTCTCGCAATATATTTTCCGATATAATAGGAGATCAAGGCAAAAACCAGAGCGTATTGTGAAAGAAGTTTGGAATACCCAAAATAGGTAATCAGAGAAATAACTGTACCACAATTGATAATGAATACAAGATCCCAAAAGCGCTTATTCTTCATAATTCGTAATTCGTAATTTCTTCCGCCGTCTGGCGGACCTAATTCCTAATTCTTAATTCCTAATTCTTAACGTTGCGGCATTTTTATGAGCAAAAAGTTGTTCTGCTTCGGCCATTTGTTCAATAACCGGTCCTAAAATTGCTATTCCCTCTTTGGTAATTTCCTGAAAGGTAATTTTTTTACAAAAACTATCCAGACCGATCCCGCTAAACGATTTGGCCCAGCCATTGGTTGGAAGCGTATGGTTTGTACCCGAAGCATAATCGCCGGCGCTTTCGGGAGAATAATTCCCGATAAAGACAGAACCGGCATTGATAATGCGATCTGCCAGGGCTGCAGCATTTTTTGTTGCAATAATCAGATGTTCAGGTGCATAAAAATTAATAAGTCCAAGCATCTCCTCAACATCCTTAACGAGTATGGCGCGGCTGTTTTCGAGTGCTTTTCCTGCTATCGTTGAACGGGGAAGGGCTTTTAATTGTTTCGCCATCGCCTTAACAACATCTTTGATCAGTTGCTCTTCGGTAGTTACCAACACAACCTGACTGTCGGGGCCATGCTCCGCCTGCGACAGGAGGTCAGACGCAATAAATTCAGGAATTGCAGTATTGTCAGCCATCACTGCGACCTCAGAAGGGCCGGCCGGCATATCAATAGCACAATCGGACATAGCAACAAATTGTTTGGCTGCTGTGACCCATGAATTTCCGGGACCGAAAATCTTGGCCACTTTAGGAACAGATTCGGTGCCGTAAGCCATGGCTCCGATTGCTTGAATTCCGCCGATTTTATAGATCTCGGTAATATGGCAGATGGAAGCCGCGAACAAAATTGCAGGATGAATTTTTCCGTCCTGACCGGGAGGTGTACAAAGAATAACCTCGCCGCACCCGGCTATCATTGCCGGAATTCCGAGCATTAAAACAGTTGAAAACAAAGGTGCTGAGCCACCTGGAATGTACAATCCGACCCGTTCAACCGGAACCGATTTTTGCCAGCATTTCACTCCCGGCATGGTTTCGATTACACGATGAGGAACCTTTTGGGCAATATGAAAAGTATCGATATTTTGTGCGGCAATTTTAATTGCTTTTTTTAATTCAGGATCAATACTCCTGACCGCATCTTTAATTTCGCCCGCACTAACCTTAAAATCAACAATATCCACATTATCAAAGCGTTTTGTGAATTCACGGATTGCCTCATCACCGTTTTCAAGAATAGCTGACATCACTTCGCGAACCGTTTCGATCTTATCTGAATAATCGGCAGATGGACGCCGCGTAATTTCCGGCCACGAATTAAACAGGGGGTATCGGTAGATTTGCATATTTTGAATAGTTACAAAATCATTTTTTCAATTGGCAATACAAGTATTCCTTCGGCGCCATTTTTTTTCAGGTTGCCGATCACTTCCCAGAACTCACTTTCGTTAATTACTG
The DNA here is from genome assembly GCA_037133495.1 of Mariniphaga sp. Classification (GTDB taxonomy): domain Bacteria; phylum Bacteroidota; class Bacteroidia; order Bacteroidales; family Prolixibacteraceae; genus JAAFHB01. The sequence goes on from JBAXOA010000039.1 coordinate 16,468, forward strand.
AGTGAAGTGAACTCCAGCCGCTTTTCGCCAAAGGCATAATCGTTGGGGAAGTCATTCCCGGCAGTACTTTAATAATCTGATCAAGTTTATTGTTGGGAGCATTCAACAAAATATATTTTTTCCCGCGCCCTTTTTCCACGGCTTCAATCCTGAAGATCAGCTCGTCGAGTATCGCCTGTTTCTCTTTTGAGAGATTGGGCGTCGCTACAATTACAGCTTCAGAATTCATGATAGTATGCACCTCTTTCAGGCGGTTACTGACCAGAGTACTTCCCGAACTGACGATATCGAAAATAGCATCAGACAAACCAATTCCGGGAGCAATCTCAACAGATCCGGCAATAAAATGAATGTCGGCCACAATGTTGTTCTCGTTTAGAAAACTTTTTAATATCCGGGGATATGAGGTTGCAATTTTCTTTCCTGAGAACCATTCAAGGCCGCTGTATTCGCTATCCTTGGGTATTGCCAGCGACAACCGGCATTTACTGAATCCAAGGTGCTTGATGATTTCAGCCGATTGTTGCTGCTCCATTACTTCATTTTTACCGACTATTCCAATATCAGCGACACCATCAGCAACGCATTGCGGAATATCATCATCGCGCAGAAACAGCGCTTCCAAGGGGAAATTTTTCGCCGCAGAAATCAATCTGCGACTACTTGCGACCAATTTAATCCCTGTTTCGACGAGTAACGACATCGAATCTTCGTTTAACCGACCTTTGGTCTGAACAGCAATTCTTAAAATAGAATCCATGTAATTAAATTAAAAAAGGCCCACCTGATTGATAAGGTAAGCCTGTGTTTTGGTAATAGAATTATGGACGTACCAACCCCGGCTCACCTTAAGGCAAGTGACGATGATGATGTCCTTTATAAAAACTGATCTTTGTCATATTTATTTTAATAATGCAATATTAATCAAAAATCAGATTGAATCATTAAATTCATTGGATTGAATGTTAAATTTTAATTAATTGTCAATACAATCGATTGCGCGTTTCTTATATTTGCAGCTGGATCCAATAAAATTACGTTATGCTTAAAAAGATGTTCGTTCTGATTGCTGTTTTTTTGATTGCTTCGTCCGGCTTTTCAAACTCCCTGAAAAGCAAGAAAGTCTTTTCATCAGGTTATATTAAAAAAACGATGAAAAACGTAACTGACTGGCAGCTTAAAAATCCAAAACACTTATTGACCGATTGGACCAACGGTGCTTTTTACGCCGGAGTTACTGCAGCCTGGGAGACAACAAGATCGAAGAAAATCTATCATGCGTTAATAGAAATGGGGGAAGTAAACGGCTGGAAGCCCGGCCCGCTCTGGTACCATGCCGATGATATTGCGATATGCCAAACCTACATCGATTTGTACCGCCAGGAGAAAAAACAGGCCAAGATACAACCCTTCACCGACACAATGGCTGTATTTATGAATAAGCCTTACCCTGTCAAAGCGGATGAAAAAATACGGGTGATCAGCTGGTGGTGGTGCGATGCACTGTTTATGGGTCCGGCTGCGATGGTTAAACTTGGCGTAACAACAGGCAATGACAGTTATATAAAATACAGTGACAGACTATTCAAAGAAACCTACAATCTTTTGTACGATAAAGAGGAGCATCTTTTTGCACGCGACCTGAAATATGTAATTAAAAATGACGGGGATGATATCCGTGAGGCCAATGGCCGGAAAATTTTCTGGTCACGTGGGAACGGCTGGGTAATGGGTGGTCTGGTGAGGGTCTTGCAGGAATTGCCGGCCAATTACGCCGGTCGGGAATTCTATGTTACGCTGTTCAGACAAATGTCGGCGCGGCTAAAAGAGCTGCAGCAGTCTGACGGGATGTGGCGTGCCAGTTTGCTGGATCCCGATTCGTACCCTGGCGGTGAAGTAAGCGGCACAGGATTTGATTGTTATGCCATGGCATGGGGCATCAATAACGGAATTCTTGATAAAGCGACCTACTTGCCGGTTGTTGAGAAAGCCTGGATCGGGCTCAACGATTGCGTTGCAAAAGATGGACGTGTTGGTTGGGTTCAGCCTATCGGTGCCGATCCAAAGAAAAATTTTTCAGCTGAGAGCTGGGAGGTTTACGGTACAGGTGCATATCTGCTTGCCGCAAGCGAGGTGATTAAAATGAATTAGATCTCTTACTTAGAATTTCAATCCTTCCAATAATTTGACATAGGTTGCAATTCCATTTGTTATTTCGGAGATCAGGATATATTCATTTGCGGTATGAGAACGGGCGGAGTCGCCAGGACCCATTTTAATCGATGGATAAGGGATTACCGCCTGATCGGAAGTAGTTGGCGATCCGTAAATTTCGAGTCCCATCGCAACACCGCGCTGAACCAATGGATGGTCGGAACTGATTCCTGAAGAGTTTAATCTGAAAGAACGGGGACTGACTTCGGATTCAATTAACCCTGAAATAATTTGAAATGCCTCCTCATTAGAGTAAAATTCGTTGGTGCGCACATCGATAACAAAACGGCACGAATCAGGCACTACATTATGCTGCTGGCCGGCTTCAATTTGTGTAACTGTCATCTTAACCGGACCTAATACAGGCGATTCTAACGGAAAACGGTACTCAGTAAGAATTTGTATGTCTTTGATAGCCTTATAAATAGCATTTTCTCCTTCATCTCTGGCAGCATGGCCGGCTTTTCCTTTCGCGTCGCAATCGAGCACAATCAACCCTTTTTCAGCTATGGCAATCTGCATTTGTGTTGGTTCACCAACAATCGCCAGATCAATTTTTCCCAGCTGATCCAAGACTGAAGCAACACCATGATCACCGGAAATTTCCTCTTCAGCGCTGGCACAATAGATAAGATTAAAAGGCAAATTTTCAGCTTCCCAGAAGTGACGAAAGGTTCCGAGCAAAGCTACAACAGATGCTCCGGCATCATTACTGCCAAGACCGGTGATGCGATTTCCGTCGATGGTAGCCTTAAAAGGTTCGCAAGTCCAACCTCTTCCCGGGCGAACAGTGTCAACGTGTGAGTTCAGCAATATCACAGGCTTTCCTTCGGTCCAACACTTATTTCGTATCCAGATATTATTGCCATTCCGTGAAGGAACAATTCCCCATCTGGCTAATTGAGCAATGATATATTCGACAACACTATTCTCTTCACGGCTAAAAGAAGGAATTTCAATCATTGCCTTTAGCAGGTCAAGACTCTCGGCTGCAATATTTTCTTTCAGCATATCTTAAAGCACTAATCTCGTTCCTCTTAAACCTCCTGAAATGCCTTGAGTATTTGTGATAACCACAACGCTGACACCACGCCTGAGTGCATTGAATCCGCTTTCAAGTTTAGGAATCATACCACCTGTAACCACCCCTTGCGCCTTAAGTTCTTCGAATAATGCCGGATTAATTTCAGGAATGATCGATTTCTCATCGTCCTCTTTCATTAAAACACCCAATTTTTCAAAACAGAATATTAACCGGACTTCGTATCTGCTGCACAATGAAGTAGCTAATTCTGAGGCGATTGAATCAGCATTAGTATTCAATAAGTTTCCTTTACCATCGTGCGTGATAGGAGCGACTACAGGAATTGCTCCACTGACCAGCAGTTCAGCCAAGGCTTGTGAATTCACCCAGTTAATATCTCCGACAAAGCCATAATCAATGGCTCCGACCGGGCGTTTGGCGGCTCTGATAATATCGAGATCGGCACCTGAAAGGCCGATGGCGTTGTTTCCAAGAGCCTGCAAACCGGCTACAATATTTTTATTGATTAATCCGGCATATACCATCGTCGCGACTTTTAGTGTCTCGGCATCGGTGATCCGTCGGCCATCTACCATTTTTGTCTCAATTCCGAGCTTTTCAGCAAGGGCAGTAGCACTTTTTCCCCCTCCATGAACAAGAATTTTACCCCCTGCAATGCGCGAAAAGTCCTTTAGCAACGACCGGAGAGAATCTTCCTCCTCAACGATATGCCCTCCTACCTTAATGATTATCAAATGTTCTTTCATACTACTTCTCCAAAATCATTTTTAAAACTGTCTGGGCCGAATATACACGATTTTCTGCTTCATCGATCACAATTGATGAAGATCCATCAAGAACTTCGTCCGAAACGATCATATTACGGCGAACCGGAAGGCAATGCATAAACTTTGCGTTGTTGGTGAGCGCCATTTTCTCCTGAGTAACCGTCCAGCTCATATCCTTCGAGAGAATCTCGCCATATTCGGTAAAAGAGGACCAATTTTTGGCATAAATAAAATCAGCGCCTTCGAATGCTTTATTCTGATCATATTCAACTTTAATGTTGCCCATAAACTTAGCATCAAGTTCATATCCTGCGGGGTGAGTCACAACCAGATCATAATCTGTCTGACGCATCCATTCAACGAATGAATTTGCCACAGCCTGAGGAAGTGCGCGCGGATGGGGAGCCCAGCTGAGTACAACTTTAGGACGCTCCTTGGTTTTAAACTCCTCAATAGTCAGGTGATCGGCAAAGCTTTGCAACGGATGGCGTGTCGCAGCCTCCATACTTACAACCGGCACCCCTGCAAATTGGATAAACTGATTAAGAATTTTTTCATTGTAATCATCCTCTTTACTTTCGAAGCGCGCGAATGCCCTGACTCCGATGATATCGCAATACCTTCCGATCACAGGAATAGCCTCGCGTAAGTGTTCCGGTTTATCGCCATCCATCACAACACCCAGTTCGCTTTCGAGACGCCAGCCATCCTGATTCACATTTAAGACCATTGTATTCATTCCAAGATTCATGGCGGCCTTTTGGGTACTAAGCCGCGTACGAAGGCTTGAATCGAAAAAGATTAATACCATGGTTTTATTCTTACCAAGATGTTGAAAACCATAGGGATTCCTCTTTATTTCCCGGGCTGTTTTTATCGCTTCGGTCAGATCAGGGAGGTCGTAAACTGATGTAAAGTGCTGCATATTGTCTTGTATAACTGGAGTAGATTTAAAGATCGGTAATTAAATACTTACTGAATTATTAAATAAATATTCTAAGTCTTCGATCAGGGCCGTATTTGGCCATTTCCTTCGATTAACCATTTATAGCTGGTCAGTTCTTCGAGTGCCATTGGACCACGGGCGTGTAATTTTTGTGTGCTGATTCCTATTTCTGCTCCCAATCCAAATTGTGCACCATCCGTAAAAGCAGTGCTGGCATTGACGAAAACAGCAGCAGCATCCACAATTTTCAGGAACAAATCGCAATTGTTTCTGTTCTCCGAAATGATTGCCTCACTATGTTTTGAACTATATTTGGCAATATGCGATAAGGCCTCATTCAATGAACCAACTGTTTTAACAGCCATTCTATAGGAGAGAAATTCTGTTCCAAATGATTCGTCATCGGCTGCCTGTAACAAATGATCGGGATATTTACTGTCAAGTACGCTGTAGGATTGTTTGTCTGCGTATATCTCAACATTTGATTTTATAAGTAACCTGACAAGTTCCTTAAGATCCGGCAATCGAGATTCATGAATAATCAGGCAATCGAGGGCATTGCATACACTTACCCGTCTGGTTTTAGTGTTGTTAATAATTTGAACACCTTTAGCAAGATCACCAAATTCATCAAAATAGGTATGACAAATGCCCGCGCCGGTTTCAATTACGGGAATAGTAGCATGACGTCTGACATAATCGATTAATCCCTGACTGCCCCGTGGAATAATTAAATCAACATATCCGCGGGCATTGAGTAATTCTGTTGTTGCTTCTCTTCCGGCGGGAAGCAATGTTAGAATATTTTGATTTATATTATTGATTGACAATATTTTATGAATTATGCTTACAATAGCTTGATTCGAATTTATCGCATCGCTTCCTCCCTTTAATACGCAGGCATTTCCGGATTTCAGACAAAGCGAGAATACATCAAACGTTACATTAGGGCGGGATTCATAAACAATTCCGATTACCCCGAACGGGACGCTGACTTTAGTAATTTTCAATCCGTTAGGCCTTACCGTATCCGACAAAATCCGTCCGACTGGCGAAGGCAGGGAAGCGACATTATGAATATCTTCGGCAATACTTTTTAAACGATCGGCAGTGAGTTTCAACCGATCGTATTTTGGATCAGAACTATCCATTCTGACCAGATCTTTTTGGTTTTCGCGAAGAATAAAATCAGCGTTTTTTAGAGCAGCATCCCCAATTTTATGGAGCAAACCGTTTATTTTCTCCTCATTCAGAAGATTTAATTCGCGGCTGGCATTTAAAGTATTTTCGAATTGTTCGCGAAAATTCATGATAATATTTTTTTATAGCAAGTATAAATAATCGTAATGTATAAATGGTTTCGACTTTTTGCCTCCCATTTCTTTTTGTACCTCATCTGAAGAGCAAGAGGCTTTCCCTAAGCCTAACAGCTCACCTTTAGAATCCTTAACTCTCACAATATCACCTTCCTTAAAAAATCCTTCCACACGTATAATTCCTATAAGCAGCAAGCTGATGGCATTATCAGACAGCAGTACATCGCGGGCTCCATCGTTGATAACCACTTCTCCTTTGGCAAAATCATCAGAATGGGCCAGCCATTTTCTAACTCCTGAAGATTTTTTTTGCGTAGGAATAAAATGTGTATGAACAGCTTCTTTTTCAATTTTCAGGATATCAGTCAGCGTATTTATTCTGGTTCCATTGGCAATATGAACCGAAATTCCCTGACCTGCCAATTTCGAAGCGATATGGAATTTTGTAAGCATCCCTCCTCTTCCAAAATTAGACTTTTTTCCTGAAATAGCCTCAACATTCAGCATCATTCCGTGATTAATTGAAGCGATCAGCTTACTCGAAGGATCATCGGGCGGACCCGTATAAACGCCATCAACATTAGTAAGAATTATCAGAGCTTCCATATCCATCATCGAAGCTATTAACCCGGAAAGTTCATCGTTATCAGTAAACATTAACTCCGTAACAGAAATTGTATCATTCTCATTTACAACAGGCACCACATCATTCTCGAGTAATGTGGTGATGCAGTTCCGCATATTCAGATAGTGAAGTCTGTCACTAAAATTTTCTTTTGTGGTTAATACCTGAGCACAAATAATGTCATTTTCGCGAAAAAGATTGGCATATTGGTTAATTAACTTCACCTGACCTACTGCAGACCATAACTGACGGCTCGAAACAGGATCCAGTTTACGCTGTAATTCAACTTCTGCCCTTCCGGCAGCGACAGCTCCTGAAGTAACCAGAATAACCTGCAAACCAGCTTTTCGAAGCGATGCAATCTGATCGACAATGTGCGCCATTCTCGGAACATTGAGCATCCCATCTTCCCTTGTCAGCACATTACTACCAACTTTTACTACTATTTTATTGTATAACAACGCCATATCAATTAAATTATTCCGATGGATACGATCAGATTATCTTAACCCATCCTGGAAAGAACCACCAGTAAACCACCAGTGATAAATGCAATAACCCACCAAATATAAGCATACCGTGAAAACAGATGAATTGCATCAGGCACTTCGGCGCCGACACCTTCTTTCACTCTGATTCTCCAGATTAAAACATTATCAATCAACATTCCCAATAAGGAAGAATATCCGATAAAGCCATGAAGGGTGAACAATCCCTTCGAAGAACCCGCAATCATAAATCCGGTTGCAATGATATCTGCAATAATCCCCAGCGTTAAAAAAATTAAAACACGTGGCAGGACTTTTTTATGTTTTTGCTCATTAAAAATACCAACAGAATAAAATGTCAGTGCAAACATCACAATCGAAGTCCCAATCTTTAATAATATATTCATCAGCAGATAATTTCTTTTTTAATTGATTACCACTAGTTTAGCTTACTTTTTTCCCTGATTTCTACCCTACGGATCTTTCCACTGATTGTTTTAGGCAATTCGGTGACAAATTCGATGATCCTCGGATACTTATACGGAGCCGTCACTGTTTTGACATGTTCCTGAATTTCCTTTACAAGCTCATCATTGCCAGGTCTGTACTCCGGAGCCAGAATGATTGTAGCCTTTACGACCTGACCACGAATTTCGTCAGGCGCGCCGGTTACGGCACACTCAATTACTGCAGGATGGGTCATAAGGGCACTCTCCACTTCAAACGGACCAATCCGGTAACCGGAGGATTTAATGACATCATCAACACGGCCAACAAACCAGTAATAACCATCCTCGTCGCGCCAGGCTAGATCTCCGGTATAATAAAGGCCTCCATAATGACAAGAAGCTGTTTTCTCCTCGTCGCGATAATAGCCGGAAAACAAACCAACGGGAATCTTTTCGCTTGTGCGTATAACGATTTGGCCAACCTCCCCATCTTCGCAATTTTTGTTATCCGAATCGATCAGCTGAACATCAAACTGAGGAGAAGGCACGCCCATTGACCCCGGTTTTGGTTCCATCCAGGGAAAGGTGGCAATCTGCAACGTTGTTTCAGTCTGACCGAAACCTTCGCGAAGCTTTAAACCGGTCAGTTTATAAAACGTATCGTAAACAACGGGGTTCAGCGGTTCACCTGCCACAGTCGCCCATCTTAATTTTGTGAGATCGTATTTCGAAAAATCTTCTCTGATCAAAAACCTGTAAATAGTAGGTGGTGCACAAAAGCTTGTCACGCCAAAAGCACTTACCTTCGAGAGCATATCGTCAGGGGTAAACTTCTCAAAATCATACACAAATACAGCAGCGCCTGCCAGCCATTGGCCATAAATCTTTCCCCACACCGATTTAGCCCATCCGGAATCGGAAACGGTGAAATGAAGCCCGTTATTTTCGACGTTCTGCCAATATTTAGCTGTGATAATATGTCCCAGCGGATATGTAAAATCGTGCACAACCATTTTAGGATTTGCCGTAGTTCCTGATGTAAAATACAACAACGAAATGTCTGTATTTGTTGTGGCTTTATCTCCTGTCGGAACTACAAAAGGTTTTGCGCCCTGCACCCCATCACGGAATGACAACCACCCGTCAGGAGTTGTATCTCCCACTGCAACAAGCGTTTCAACAGTTGAAGACCCTGACATTGCTTCGTTGATACTATTTACTATTTCGGGCTCCGACACCGAAATAATCATCTTTACTCCGGCTGCATTATTTCTGTAAATAAGATCTTTAGGAGTAAGCAAATGGGTAGCAGGAATTCCAACGGCACCGATCTTATGCAATGCCAGAATAGAAAACCAGAACTCATATCTCCGCTTCAAAATCATCATCACTTTATCGCCTCTGCCTATTCCCAGTGAAAGAAAATAGGACGCAGTTTCGTCACTGGCCTTTTTCAGATCGCCAAAAGTAAAATCACGGGTTTCCCCTTTATCGTTAACCCAGCAAATTGCCCGCTTTAAGGGATCGGTAAGCGCATATTGATCAACGACATCGTAGGCAAAATTAAACCGTTCAGGAACAATTATTTCAAAATTATCCCTGAAATCCTGGAGTGATTCAAATGCGGTTTTTTTGAGGTATTTGTCAAGCATACAGAAACAGAATTATAGGATAATGGCTAAAAATTTGGCACATTCATTTTCCATAGCGAGCATTCCGTGTGGCAATCCCGAATCGAAATAGATAGAATCACCCGGTTCGAGGATCATCTCTTTACTGCCGATGAAAAATTTCATTTTACCTTCAAGCATATAATTAAATTCCTGACCGGGATGCGAATTAAAACTTACGGAATCACTCTTTACGGGTTCAACAACAACAACGAACGGGTCGGCTTTCCGGTGAATAAAATTACCTGCAAGAGCCTGATATTTATAATCCTTACGACGATTAACCCCAACTCCTTTATCCTTTCGGGTAAGGGTATATGAACGCATCAGCGGTTCTTCTCCGGTAAGAAGTGAGGTAAGGTCGAAATTATATTGATGCGACATTCGGTGAAGAATACTTACGGGAATATCAATCTCACCACTTTCGAAATTCAGGTATTGTTCCTTTGATATCGCACAAGTTACAGCTGCCTCATCGGCTGAAATCTCCAACACCTCACGCATTCCGCGCAAACGGTCGGCTATTTGTCTGATCTGCTCCTCCATCTGTAGTTAACTAATTGTCAATTAATAATGTTCACCGCCAACTGGCGGATCAATATCTTTATTTTGGATTATTGATCTTATTATACGAAACCAACAGGCCTCTGATTAATGCAGATGAAAATCCCTGATGTTCCATTTCATTCAGACCTGAAATTGTAATTCCCTTTGGCGTTGTAACCTTATCAATTTCCTGTTCAGGATGATGCCCTGTTTGCAAAATCAATTCAGAAGCGCCTTTAACTGTCTGAGCAACTATCTGTTGTGCCACATCCGCGCCGAAACCGATCTCAACTCCACCTTGAATAGCTGCCCGGATGAAGCGCAGGGCAAAAGCAATGCCGCAAGCTCCCAGAACAGTCGCTGCCGCCATGAGTTCTTCATTAATAAAGATTACTTTACCAAGTGATTCAAAAAGTTTCTGTATTAAATCGACTTGATCTTGCGAACAATCAGGGGCAGCAATCAATGTCATTGACTCCTGAAGTGCAACCGCTGTATTCGGCATTACCCGCAGGGGAATCACTCCGTGTGGAAGTAACTCCTTCATTTGTTCGATACTAAAACCGGTCATCAAAGAAGCAACAAGCTGCCCGGATTCAAGCATCGGTTTTATCTCATTGAATACCTCCACTGCCTGATAGGGTTTTACTGCAACAATTACCAGATCAGCCTTTTCAACTGCAAGTTTGTTATCCTTAACAATACAGATTCCTTTTGCAGCCATATCGTCTAGCAATTGCACGCGACGGCGCGAAACCGTTAGTTTTGAGGCAGATATACCTGATTTCAGGAAGCCTTCGGCAACCGACCGACCAAGATTGCCTCCTCCGACAATGGCTATTTTTAAATTTTTTATTTCCATAATAACAGATTTTGCAATTATAAAGACGTGCAATTTACTATTTATTCAGCACCTTTTTAAGCGTAAAAACAAAATGACCGGCCTGTGCTTTTGTCAATGTCAATGGAGGAAGAATCCTTATAACATTGGTTCCCGTAACACCCGTGAAGATATGTTCCTCAAAAAGCAGCTGATTTCTGATAGCTGAAACAGGAAAATCAAATTCGAGTCCGATCATCAGTCCTTTACCCCGGATCTCCTTTATCTGAGGTATTCCTGCCAGTTCCGAAATGAGATAATTTCCTGTTTCAAGGGCGTTATCCACCAGTCTTTGCGTTTTCAAAACATCTAGTACCGCAATTCCGGCAGCACATGCAAGATAATTCCCTCCAAAGGTAGTTCCCAGCATTCCCGACCAGGGCTTAAGCATCGGATTGATCAGTATGCCACCAATAGGAAAGCCATTCCCCATTCCTTTGGCGACAGAGATTATATCAGGCTTAATATCAGCATATTGATGCGCAAAAAACTTACCGCTTCGCCCATATCCCGATTGTATTTCATCAAGAATAAAAACGGCTCCGTATTTTGCACACAGTCCGGAAGCTGCTTTTAGAAAGGCGGGATCGGGAACCCTGCATCCTCCAATTCCCTGAATTCCTTCAATAATTACAGCAGCGACATCGCCCTGTTGAAGTGCCGCTTCAAGCTGTGCCTCATCATTTAAGGGCAGGAATGTCCGGCTTACTGTATCATTCAGCGGTGAGATGATCTTTGGATTATCCGTTATGGCCACAGCCGCTGAAGTTCTGCCGTGAAATGATTTTTCAAAAGAGATAATTCTCGCTTTCCCGGTATGGAAAGAAGCTAGTTTTAAAGCATTCTCATTCGCTTCGGCACCGGAATTACAGAGAAAAAGTGAATAATCAGGATAACCTGAGAGTTCGCCAAGCTTGGAGGCCAGCTCTTCCTGCATCGGATTCTGAACTGAATTGGAATAAAATCCTATCCTGCCCAGTTGCTCCGTAATTCTTTTCAGATAGAGAGGATGCGAATGACCTATCGAGATCACGGCATGTCCACCGTACAAATCTAGGTATTCAACTCCCTTGTCATCTGTAATATAGCAATCCTTTGCCGATACCGGAACGATATCAAAAAGGGGATAAACATCAAAAAGCTTCATAATTATTAAATTAACACATTAACAGAATCGGTAGGTCGGCATATTTCACTAAAACCCAATTGCTTTGAGGTTTAACCCGCATCGCTCGTCGAGCCCAAACATAAGGTTCATATTTTGAACTGCCTGCCCTGATGCACCTTTCAGTAAATTGTCGATACATGAAATTATCATCAGCTTATTTCCGTGCTTCTCCAGAAAAAGCAACCCTTTATTTGTATTTACGACCTGTTTCATATCAGGATTTTCGTGCGAAATATTCACAAAGGGATGGGTAGCATAAAACTTGTCAAATATAGTTTGTGCGGTATCAAGAGTGCCTTCGAATCTTGTATATGCAGTGACAAAAATCCCGCGGGTGTGATTTCCCCGGACAGGAATAAAGTTCACATCCTTTTCGAAACCCGGCTGTGCCTGGCGCAAACTTTGACATATTTCGCCAAGATGCTGATGTTCAAAAGCTTTATAAACCGATAAATTACTATCCCGCCAGCTGAAATGGGATGTCTCTGAAGGGGACTGCCCGGCGCCTGTTGACCCGGTAATAGCATGAATATGAACTTCATCGATCAACAATCCTGCACTTGCGAGCGGAATTAATGCCAGCTGAATCGCCGTGGCAAAACAGCCCGGATTGGCAATTTTGGTGGCAACGCTGATTTGATCACGATTAAGTTCCGGCAAACCATATACAAAATCGTTTCCTTCGCGTTTAAGTCTGAAATCATGACTCAAATCAATGATTTTCAGATGTGGCGGAATAATAGTCTTGCGCAAATAGTCGAGCGATTTACCATGTCCTGAACATAAAAACAGAACATCAGTCTCCTCTAATTTAACATCTGAAAATAGCAGATCTGTATCGCCAAGGAGATCGGCGTGAACAGCAGAAACAGGTTGTCCGTTATGGCTGCCACTTTGAATAAAATGTAATTCAGCGGCCGGATGATAAAGTAAAATGCGGATTAGTTCACCTGCGGTATAACCTGCTCCACCAATTATTCCAACCCTGATTTTATTTTCTGCCGGCATTATTTCTTATTTACTGAATGATAAATTTTTAATTGATTGGCCAGAATTTTAGTAAATCCTTTGGCATCATCGGCACTCCATCCTTTGTTCATTTCGCCGTATTGTCCAAATTCCGAATTCATCAAATCGTGCTCCGACTCAATTCCAACCAATTGGAAATGGTAAGGCCTTAATGTTATGATTACCTTGCCGGTTACATTTTCCTGACTGTTTTCAAGGAATTTCTCGATATCGCGCATCACCGGTTCGAGGTACATCGCTTCATGTAAAAACATCCCGTACCAATTACCCAACTGCTCTTTCCAGTACTGCTGCCACTTTGTAAGCGTATGTTTTTCAAGCATTTGATGCGCTTTTATAATTAACATCGGAGCAGCGGCTTCGAATCCTACCCGTCCCTTGATGCCAATAATTGTATCACCAATATGCATATCGCGCCCGATTGCCCATGCCGAACCCAGCTTTTCAACTTCGTTAATGGAATCGACAGGATTACGATGGGTTTTCCCGTTCACACCTCTAAGCTGGCCCTTAAGGAATTCAAGGGTAATGGTCTCTTCGCCTTCTTTCTGAAGATGGGTAGGATAAGCTTCTTCGGGAAGCGTTTTGTTACTTTGAAGTGTCTCCCGGCCTCCAATACTCGTACCCCAGAGGCCTTTATTGACAGAATAAGCCATTTTTTCAAAATTATCAACTACGCCATGATCACGCAAATAGTTGATTTCAGCGTCGCGGGTAAGCTCAAGATCACGTGTTGGAGTAATAATTTTAATTTCGGGAGCCAGCACTTCAAATGCCAGGTCAAAGCGTATCTGGTCATTTCCGGCACCTGTACTTCCATGAGCAACATGAGTAGCGCCAATGCTTTGGGCATATTCGATAACTGCAAGTGCCTGAAAAATTCGCTCCGAGCTGACCGATATCGGATACGTATTATTTCTCAGCACATTCCCAAATACCATATATTTGATTCCTTTGTTATAATACTCATCAGTAACATCGATCACTTTGTGCGATTTCACCCCTAATGAGTATGCTTTTTTCTCAATAACAGCCAATTCTTCTTTCGAGAATCCACCTGTATTGGCTATGGCAGTATGAACTTCCATCCCTTTTTCAACTGACAGATAAATTGCGCAAAACGAAGTATCCAAACCTCCGCTAAATGCTAGCACTACCTTTTCCTTCATGGTTATATTATTATTTTTTATCTTATCAAATCCGATTTTCAATTACAGTTTCTCGTTTTTCCGTTTTTCCAGCCACTCTTTGTAAATTTTAAAGGGTGTTTTTGGCTTAAGTTTCTTGGCCTCCCATTCAGGATCGTATAACATTCCGGTACATAAACACTTCGTCTTATTCATCCGCAACAAAATATCATAATTGACACAACTCTGACATCCTTTCCAAAACTGTTCATCATCTGTGAGTTCTGAGAAAGTGACAGGCCGGTAACCAAGTTCTGAATTGATCTTCATTACAGCCAATCCCGTTGTTAAACCAAAAAGCTTGGCTTCAGGAAATTTCTTTCGTGATAATTCAAAAGCCATCAGCTTAATGCGGCGTGCCAATCCGTGACCGCGATAATCCCAATGAACAATCAATCCGGAGTTGGCTACATACTTGCCATCATTCCAGGTCTCAATATAACAAAATCCGGCAAATTTCTCCCCTTCAAGCGCTATAATCGCTTTGTTATCCATAATTTTGGAAGCGATATATTCATGCGTTCTGCGGGCAATACCCGTTCCCCGTTCCAGCGAAGCCTTTTCGATGGTGTCATTTATTTCGTCAACATAGCGGAGATGTTGCGCTCCGGCTACCGTAATCTGGATATCAGGACCTGCCTGAATATCTTCTTTCTTCTTAAATATCATAGCTTTAATAGTGTACTTCCGTTAAATTTTATTTTCAAGTTTTGGCATTATTTTTTTTAATACCTGAATCACGTCATTGCGCCCTACACCATCCCTGATGATTAGCAAGATAGTATCATCGCCGGCCACGGTTCCGAGAATCTCATAAGGGTTAACTTTATCGATCAGGATGGCTACACTGTTGGCATAACCCGGCAAGGTCTTTATAACTCCCAGATTAGCTGAGAATTCTATTCCTACGACGCCATCAGCTATGTAATCCAGCCGCAACCCTTCCGATGTATTTTGTTGATTAACAACAGAATCACCAACTAGCCGATAAATATATCCGTTCCTCTCATCGCTCGCTTTGGTTACATGAAGCGATTTCAAGTCACGCGAAAGAGTCGCTTGTGTAACCTCACATCCCCGCTCCAGCAATCTGATTTGAAGTTCATCCTGACTACCAATTACATCTTGCGAAATAATCTGTTTAATCATTTGAATTCTTTGATTCCGATTTTTCATTAAATAGATATTTCAATGAATATTTATTCTCTTAAAGAGTGCAATTTTATGCATTAATTTTGATTTATCGCACATTTATGCATAAATATTTAATTTTAAGCTCAAATATTAAATTAATATGAATATTTATAATATTTCCAAAATGGCTTTGTGAGTTTCGCAGATTTAGATTACTTTTGCCACTGTGCGACATCAACTAAGAATAGCGATGAAGAAGACGCAACGGAATGCGTTTTTACTACTGAAAAAAAGGTAGTGGAAACGCATTTTTTTTGAGAAATAAGTGCTGAGGAATTAATTAAACCATAGAAAATTAGGCGAATAATGCGAAAAGTAAAGCTGATTCTTGAGGACGGAACAGTACTGGAAGGAAAATCATTTGGCTATGAGAAGTCAGTGGCCGGCGAGGTGGTGTTTTATACCGCAATGACCGGTTATCCCGAAAGTCTCACCGATCCCTCTTATACCGGACAAATACTTGTCTCAACCTATCCCCTGATAGGAAATTATGGTGTACCTAAAGATTTGACTGAACATGGAATACACAAGCATTTTGAATCAAATAAAATTCATATCACCGGATTAATCGTTTCTGATTATTCTGTCGGCTTCAGTCACTGGAATGCCATGATGAGTCTTGGCGACTGGCTAAAATCACAGCAAATACCTGGTCTTTACGATATTGACACCCGTTTGCTGACTAAAATTCTCCGCGAAAAAGGTTCATTGCTTGGAATAATTGAGTTTGAAGGAGAGGAAATTGAATATTTCGATCCCAATCTCGTCAATTTGGTTGCAATTGCGAGCACCGACCATGTTGAAAATTATGGAGAAGGAGAGCACAAAATTGTAATGGTTGATTGCGGTGTGAAAAACAATATTATTCGTTGTTTACTCAGCCGAAATTCAACAGTCATCAGAGTGCCATGGGATTACGATTTCACCCAACTTGAATACGATGGCCTTTTTCTCACCAATGGACCCGGCGACCCGGCGATGTGCGGTGTGACAGTTCAGTATATCCGAAAAGCGATTCAGGGGGGAAAGCCAATAATGGGAATCTGTCTGGGCAATCAATTGCTGGGATTAGCAGCCGGAGCTGAAACTTATAAACTGAAATACGGACACCGAAGCCATAACCAGCCGGTTCTGCTGAACGGCACCAACCGTTGTTTTATCACTTCACAGAATCACGGATTTGCAATAGCCGACGAAACGCTTCCCGATGAATGGGAATCGATGTTTGTGAATGTGAATGACAATACCAACGAAGGAATACGGCATAAAACAAAGCCGTTCTTTTCTACACAATTTCATCCGGAAGCCTCATCAGGTCCCGTGGACACCGAATTTTTGTTTGATGATTTCATTGAAAGTATAATAAAAAATAAGTCAGGTAAATGATCAACTCATCCATAAAAAAAGTTATTGTTCTCGGTTCGGGAGCATTGAAGATCGGAGAAGCGGGAGAATTTGATTATTCAGGCTCCCAGGCTCTCAAAGCTTTGAAAGAAGAGGGCGTTTATACGATCCTGATCAATCCTAATATTGCAACCATCCAGACTTCGGAAGAGATTGCTGATATAATCTACTTCCTTCCTGTGACTGCCACTTTTGTTGATAAAGTAATTGAAAAGGAAA
>JBAXOA010000040.1:0-33611 GCA_037133495.1 Mariniphaga sp.
AACTGCTAACGGAGGCGTAAGCTACTTATGGTCAAATGGTTCGACAGTTATTGGAACCACCGCAGAACTTTCCATCACCGCACCGGGCACCTATACCGTCACCGCGACTTCTGCCAATGGCTGCTCCGATACTAAATCTGTCACCATTACAGAAGACAAATCTGTCACCGCCGGCATTACCAATACAACTGCAACCACCATTCTCACCTGCGCTACTCCGTCAATCAGCGTAACTGCCACAGGAGGCGTAAGTTATTTATGGTCAGACGGTACAGCAACAGTTGGAACAACTGCGGAGCTTTCCATCACCGCACCAGGGAACTATTCCGTAACTGCGATTGCTGCCAACGGATGCACTGACACCGAAGCGATTAGTATTACACAGCCAGCAGCGTTGACCACGACTATCGCAGCGCAAAATAATGTTCTTTGTTTTGGCGGAGCAACAGGTAGTGCAACGGCGTTGGCAAAAGGCGGAACTTCGGTTTATCGTTACTCATGGAATACCTCACCTGTCCAGACCACTGCTACAGCAACAAATCTTTCAGCAGGGAGCTATACTGTAACAGTAACTGACGCAAATGGCTGCGCGAAAAATGCTGTGGTCAATATTAGTGAGTCCCTGGAACCGCTTAGTCTTACGCTAATTTCAAAGGGTGCTACTCGCCAGGGAAGCATTGACGGAACCAAAACACTTATTGTTGTGGGCGGAACGATCAGCTTGGCAGTTGCCGGGGGAACCGCTCCATTTTCATATACGTGGACTGGGCCTGGTTCTTTTGCTTCTAATTATCAGGATCTTACAGATCTTCCAGGTGGCACCTATAACGTCACTGTTACAGATGCAAATGGTTGTATTAAATCAATTTCGGCAATAATCGATGTACAAATTGTAATTACTAAAGACGAAACATGCGAGATTTTTATACCCAATGTTTTCACTCCGAATGCAGATGGTGTTCATGATTATTTCGAGATAAAGTGTTTATATAATTATGCAAATGCTGAAATTCAGATATTTAATCGCAATGGCAATTTGTTATTCAAAAAAGATCACTATGGCAACCTTGATTTTTGGGGGAGTAAAGATCAGGCATTTTGGAGAGGTCGTTCGGATAATAAGTTGAATTTCATGAGTAATGAACTGCCTGTCGGAACCTATTATTACATCCTTAGACTTGGTAACGGAAAGGCTCTTACAGGTTTTGTCTTCCTAGGAAGATAGATAAATCACAGATAAATAAAAATTCTATTCGGTAACGATGTTAAATACTTCAAAAGAACCAATATGAAAATCCTGAATAAATTGAAAAAAGCCTTTCTGGCATTGCTGATTGTCACAGGACCTTTATGTTCTATTGCTCAGCAAGATCCAATGTATACACAATATATCTTCAATCTGCAAACAGTTAATCCGGCTTATGCCGGAACCTGGCAGACCATGGGTTTTACCGCTTTGACCAGGGAGCAGTGGGTCGGAATTGCTGGACACCCCTCGACACAGACTTTTTCGTTTCAAACACCATTTACGAGTCAAAATGTGGGTGTCGGATTTAATGCGACAATTGATAAGCTAGGTTCTGAACGCCGGTTAATAATCAATCTGGATTATTCATATCGTGTCAGCCTGAACGAAAATACCTCTTTGCGATTCGGATTTAAAGGGGGTTTTACCAATTACAATAATAATCTTGCCAGTTTACAGGCCTATCCTGATGGAATTTCTGATCCTGCTCTAACAGGGATAATGGAGAACAAGTTTATGCCCAATATTGGAATCGGATTATTTTTATCCTCTCCAAAATATTATTTAAGTTTTTCTTTGCCGAAGCTTGTACAAAACAGTTTCAATGACAATCCTGGTAATTTTTCTAAAATGGCAGAAATCAGGGAATATTATTTCATGGGAGGAATGGTATTTAATTTGTCTGATAACATTAAATTCAAGCCTACATTTATGACAAAAACAACCGTTGGAAGCCCGTTCCAATACGATCTCTCAGCTAATTTTTTACTGGCAGAAAAATTCTGGATTGGTGGAATGTACCGGTCTGGTGATGCCGTTGGGGTTATTGCACAGTGGATTATAAATAAAAAATTCAGAATTGGATATGCTGCCGATTTTACATTATCAGAATTAAAACATTATCATCAAGGGATTCATGAAGTGATGATTTCTTTTGAGATTCCATCTGTGCAAAAGACAATTGTTTCTCCCCGGTATTTCTAAATTTTAAACTAAAAACCTATGAAACCTCTATTCATTCTTGTCTCAATAATGATCTCCTGCTTGACCGTTAATTCTCAGTCAATAAAAAAAGGATTGTTCGATCACTCAACGGTGAAGATGTCTGAAATTAAAAGCAATACTATTCAAAGCGATTTTGGCCCAACAATAGTTGGTGATTCTATCTATTTCACTTCATTTCATAATGAATTGACAAAAAACTCTGATAAAAAAATGAAAAACAAGGAGTTTTATGATATTTATAAGGTGGGAATTGATGATTCAGGAAATGTGAAAGGCAACCGGGAGGTCGTAAACGAGTTTAGTGCCAAATTTCATGACGGTCCAGTATCGTGGTGTGTCAAAACCGGCGAATTATTTGTGACGCAGTCAAATTTTAATAGTCCTTCAATAAAGTATAAGCCTTTTCGAAAAGAGAATATTAAACTTCGAATTGTGATTGCAAAGCAGCTTAATGGTAAATGGGCTGTAGTTGAGGAGTTTCCCTTTAATAATTCAAACTATTCGGTTGGACATCCGGCGATAAATGAAACGGGTGACACCCTTTTCTTCGCTAGTGATATGCCTGGAGGTTTTGGAGCTACAGATATTTATAAATCTCTACGAATAAACGGAAAGTGGAGTAAGCCTGAAAATCTTGGTGCGCAAATTAATACAAGTGGAAAGGAGGAATTTCCATTTGTTACCGGCAACAGTTATCCCGGGAGTTTTTTGATTTTTGCTTCAACAGGTCACAATACTAATCGCGGATTCGATTTATTCTATAGGAAGCTCAATGATCTGACAGGTGCAATTCATCAATTTCCGGAACCAATCAACAGTGATTATGATGATTTTGCAATAAATATACCTGAAAACAGGTCATATGGGTTTATGACATCCAACCGGCCGGGTACCGGAAATGATGATATCTACAAAATGACCGTGAATAAATACATTGAATATATGCTTGAAATACTGGTTTTAGATTCCAAAACATTGAAGCCAATTCCTGAAGCTAAAGTTGATTTTTGCAATTCTAAAAGTGTGAAGACCGGATCTGACGGACTAGCTTCCTATCCATTTGAAAAAAAAGCGGATTGCAATATTTCTGCATCTGTCTTTGGTTATAAAGAAAAAAGTAAGCTGATTAAAATCCAAACTCCGAAGCAAGGTACAGTTCTAAGGGATACGATATTTTTGGAAATGATTGTAATTGAAAAGGTAGTATTGAAAAATATATACTACGACTTTGATAAGTGGAATATTTTACCTGAATCCGCAGTAGAACTCGATCGGCTGGTCTCATTTATGAAACAAAATCCCCAAATGAAAGTTGAATTAAATTCGCATACAGATTCAAGAGGATCTGCAGTGTACAATATGAAGTTGTCTCAGTTACGTGTACTGGCAGCTGTTGATTATCTTGTTTTGAAGGGAATAGATCAATCGAAAATCACAGGTAATGGGTTAGGTAAAACACAGTTACTTAACAATTGTTTCGATGGACAGAAATGTACCCCGGCGCAACACCGTGAAAACAGAAGAACAGAAGTTTATATTCCGGGATTCTTACGAGGAGAACCTGTCAGACAAAATTAGGCAAATTACTCCTCAAACACTGTTTCTGAATTATTTCGGCGCGCACGCCAGATGCTAACATTTAATTCAAATCCAATTAGTAGAATCAATGAGTTGAAATAAAAAGAGAGCATTACCACAACAAGGGTTCCGATTGAACCGTACAAGGTATTATATTTCCCAAAATTATTAATGTAGTAAGAAAAACCTACTGTTGTAACGATTGTCAGGATAGTTGCTAAAGTTCCTCCAGCCGAAATAAACCGGAATTTTGCTTTACGCGCAGGTGCCAGATAAAAAAGAAAGGCAAAACTAAAAAAGAATAATGCGCATATAATCAGCCATTTACCTCCAAGTAAAAGATAGTAGGTGAGGTCAGTCTGTAGAAATCCACTGCTTACCAAAAACTTTGTAAGTGTCTGACTCAGTGTGATAAGAGCAATACTAAAAGTTGTCAGGAGTGTAAGTATTATAGCCAAAATTAAAGCAACAAGGCGTTGATTAATCCATGATCGGGTTTCGATGGCATGAATTGTTCCGTTAAAGGCAGTGATAACAGAGACGATTCCATTGGTTGAAAAGAAAAATGCCGCCAGAAATCCGAATGAAAGAAGCCCTCCCCGAGGCTGTGTGACAATGTTTTCGATTGTTCCCCTGATGGCAACAAATGCATTTTGCGGAAGAATACTTTGAAGTAAAATCAAAAGCTGTTGCTGAAAATGGGCAATTGGAATATAGGGAATCAAAGTGAAAACAAAAATGATGGCAGGGAAAATCGCCAGAATAAAATTAAATGCGATTGCCGAAGCTCTTGTTGATATAGCACCGTCAACAATTCCTTTCCAAAAAAATATCGCTACATCATAGAGCGGTACTCCATCAAAAAAGGGGAGTTTTATTAATCTGCCCTTTCGCCTGATTAAGGCGATACGTTGCAGTATAAATTGTTTAGATGCTGTCCGAATTGACATTTAAAAATAAATTACCGGTTAAGTACTAATCTTTGTCGATCCGAAGCTGAACAATTTGAGCCTGGTTACCTTTTAATTTCAACAGAAAATAAACCCTGAAATTGCCATTTCCAGTCTGCATCCTTCCAATTACATACGATGATTCATCACCTCCCTGATGAGTAATTTTGAAATCTATTGGTTTATTGCGTGCGAAAAAATCTTTAAGAATTTGTTCTGCCTGCGATTGAGAACAAACTATTTCACGGTCAAGTACCACTAATTCAATATTTTCATAGAAATGAGCAGCTACAAGTTTTGAATCACCGGTCTTTAGTCCTTTAATGATCTGCTCTGGAATTTGCCCGGAAGATATTAACGGATAGCATAAAACCCAAAGCATAAAAAACAAAACCAATCCCGATTTTTTGTTCATTATCATGATATTATTTTTGAATTTCTCTTCAAAAACCATGCAAATTCTATAAAGGCTGTTAAGAGGAATAATTTAATCTCAACATAAAGGTACAGTTTTATTATTATAATCTGTGATGATTAAAAAATAGTACCGAAAAAATTGGATGCCATTTTTATCTAACCTAATATTGTATTCGTGAAAATACTACTGCTTACAATAGGGAACACCGACAAAAAATACATGAAAGAGGGTATTGAAGATTATGTTAAAAGACTCACTTTCTATCTGCCGTTTGAAATTAAGGTAATTCCTGATCTGAAAAATCGCAGTACGCTTTCTGAAGACCTTCAGAAGGAAAAGGAAGGTCTGTTAATTCTTAATCAGGTTTTACCTGGAGATTTTTTGATCTTGCTTGATGAACGAGGAACCGAATTTACATCTTTGGAGTTTTCGAAATGGATTGAAAAGAAAATGATCGCTGGAATACGTCAGCTGGTCTTTGTAATCGGCGGTCCCTACGGGTTTTCAAAAATGGTCTATCAAAGGTCTGATTTTAAGATCGCACTGTCGCAACTTACTTTTTCACATCAGATGGTTCGCATGATTTTTGTAGAACAGGTTTACCGCGCAATGACAATTATAAAAAATGAGCCATATCATCATCAGTAATGATTATGAAACACCCATGAATCTGCGCTTCGCAAACACGAATGAAGATAACACAGGTGTTCCATCAGGCAATTTAAAAACAATTAACTTCTGATGAAACAATTCGCGGGCAGAAATAGATACATGCTGATCGCCATTTCCATACTTCTGGTTTGGCTGCTTTGCGAGTTGTATTTTTTAAAAGAAAATAACCGGCTCGAGGAATCCACACGTATTTATAAGATATTTGAGAAAAAAGAAAAAAGAATTGGCGATCTTTTGGATTCTATAGCTTACCATCTGGCTGTTAATTCAATGGCATTGTCTGATTGGTCTTTTCTTCGGTTTTTTCATCATGATGACGAGGGTCTGGCAGTAGCTGTATATAGTGGAAAATCATTGGTATTTTGGTCTTCTTCCTTAATCGCATTTCCAGCCGATGATAGTAATTTCAATAAATCAGAAGGATTAATACATTTCCCTACAGGGTGGTATTATCATTTTTCACGCGCTGCCGGAGTTAATACTATCAGAGGTTTTCTTTTGATTAAGAGAGAGTTCCCCTATCGCAATCGCTATATCAGAAGCACTTTTGACAATGAATTCAGGCTTTCTGATGATTATAGAGTGCAACAGGCACCACAATCGGATGCTATAAATATTGATAAACCAAATGGAATTCATCTGTTCTCGCTTACTTCATCAAATGTTGGAATTCGCCAGACCAATAACTCCGACTTAACCGCATTTCTCTGTTTTGCTTTAATTATCATGATATTAGCGCAGATAAACGTGTGGCTCAGATACAACAAACGTCTTCCGCCATTTATTAAGCTAACCATATCGGTTACTTTTTGCGCCTTTATTTTTTTGATAATTAATGGTTTGAAGTTTCCTTCTTCCTTGTATCAGACGAATTTATTCTCCCCGCGCGATTTTGCATACAGCAGCTGGCTTTCCTCATTGGGAGAATTTATGCTTCTGTCGATTCTAATGTTCCATATTGCTCAAGCATTTTTTTCACTAAATATCATAGATAAATCTAAGACAAAGAGCCATTTATTAAGGATCTTTTCTTTTCTGTTGCCTGCATTTTTCTTCGCTTTTTCAGTTTTATTATTGAAAGTGATGATCTTGAATTCCCGAATTTCATTGGATTTTTTTAGTGACTTAAAATTCTCTACCACTAATTTGTTTGCATTTTTGGCCATTTCACTTCAGGTAATCGGTTTTATAATTATTGTGTTTCGCCTACGTTATAATTATTTTAAGGATTTTGTTGGTTATCAATTTATTGCAGCACTTCTTGTTTCTGGTGCAACAGGATGGCTAATAGTTTCATTATTATGTTTGGAGATCGACTGGACACCGTTTATTTTTTATGCCTTCGTTGTTGTAATAATTTCTCGTTTTGAAGTTGTAAAAATCAGAGCGAATAAATATACCTTTCTTTTAGTAATGGCTTCTGCCAGTGCAGTTTATGTAAATTTATATGCGCAGGAATTAATTTCAGGAAAAAAGAATAAGGTCCTGGATTTGTGGGCAGTAAAACTGAGTTCAGAAAGAGATTCGGGGGCAGAGATATTTCTTTCGGAATTGGATAGCAAGCTTCAAAAGGACACTATTGTCCAGTCTCATCTTTCGCCTCCCTACAAATCGCTCGAATTATATTTTCAGAATAACTATTTTACCGGCTTTTGGCGTAATTATAATTTGCAGATAACTGTTTGCACTCCCGATGACAGCGTCTTTAGTACGGACGAAAACCTTAAATATCCTTGTATTAAATTTTTCGATAATTTAAGAAAAACCAAAGGCATGTTGGTATCAGGTTCTAATTTTTATTTTATGGATAGGGTAAACGGAAGAATTTCCTATCTGGGACAACTTGATTTTGTGAATTCAGTAAAGATTCCTGTCAAAGTTTTTATCGAGCTTAATTCAAAGGTGATACCTGAAGGGAAAGGATATCCGGAACTTCTTCTTGACGAACATGCTTCCAGAGAGAGTCAGGACGGAGATTTTTGTTATGCAAAATATTTTGATGGCGAACTTGTTGACCGGGGAGGCGATTACCAGTACAGCATGAAACTGCCAGCCACTATTGCAGGAAATGACGAATACTTTAGGTATTCGAAGAACGGATACCGGCATTGTGCCTATTGCCGCAATCAAAATAGCTATGTCATTGCGAGTTATCCTGAGATGGAATTTTATGAACGAATCAGTACGTTTCCCTACCTATTCTTGTTATTTTATCTGATGGGGTTTGTGATTTTGATTTTTAACGAGAAAAAATTTCCTTTTCAAATTAAGAAGCTTGATTTCAGACAAAAAATACAACTTACGTTGATAATATCATTATTAGGAATTATAACGATTATTGGATTAGGATTAATAATTTATAATTCCAATAAATTGCTTTATACGCTACAGGGTAATCTGAATGAAAAATTAAAGTCTGTTTCTTCTGAACTAAGCATGCGAATTGATCAGGAAACTGAGTTAAATGCTCCAATCCGTGATTTTATAAATGATCAGCTTATTGTACTATCGGATATCATTCGGGCGGATATCAATCTTTACGATCTTAACGGAAGATTGTTTGCAACATCGAGAAGCGAGATTTTTGACAGAGGCCTTTTGTCCCGACGGATAGATCCTGAGGCTTATAAAGCAATATCGGTAGAGCATAAAACTCTTTTTCTACATGATGAAAATCTCGGTAAAATGAATTTTTTCTCTGCCTATTCGCCTGTATATAATCAGCATAACAGGTTGATTGGGTATCTTAATCTGCCCTATTTTACCTGGCAGGAAGATTTTAAAAAACAGGTTTCCGACTTTATTGTGGCATTTTCAAATTTATATATATTATTGATAATCATTAGTTTAATAGTTGCAGTGATTATTAGTCACAAATTAACTGCACCATTATTACAGATTGAAAAATACCTGAAAGGAATTCAATTAGGTAAGACGAACGCTAAGATTGAATATTCAGGAGAAGATGAGATTGGACGTCTGGCAAACGAATACAATAAAAAAGTGGACGAATTAGCGATAAGTGTTGAATTGCTGGCACGATCTGAGCGGGAATCTGCATGGCAGGAAATGGCGCGGCAGGTTGCTCATGAAATTAACAATCCTCTTACCCCGATGAAGTTGAGCATACAATATTTACAACGTATAAAAGAACAGAATTCGGAGAATTTCGATGATTATTTTTCCAGAGTGAGCAGAACGCTGGTTGAACAGATTGACGCATTATCTTTAATTGCCTCATCATTTTCTGATTTTGCAAAGATGCCTACGATTAATGACGAATTAATTGATTTGGGCGAGAAATTAAGTGAAGTGGTGCTGCTGTTCGAAAATACGAATATGGTGTTGGTTTCATTTATCAACCAGTCAGAGGAGATTGTCGGAGTAATCGCCGACAAAGATCAGCTGGGAAGAGCGGTTATTAATCTCATAAAAAATGGCATACAAGCTATTCCTAAGGACAGGAACGGAATTGTGAAGGTTGAACTATCAAGCGATAAGGAATGGGCATATATATCAGTGAAGGATAATGGCGCCGGAATTCCAGCCGGGTTGCACGATAAACTATTTGAGCCTAGCTTTACCACTAAATCAAGTGGTATGGGATTGGGCCTTGCAATCGCAAAAAGAATAATCGAGAATTTCAAAGGGGAACTGTCGTACCAATCAGTGCGCGATGTTGAAACTACATTCACCATAAAGCTTCCGCTTTCTAATTCCCCATCTCTGCAAGAAATTTAATTCTTACCATCCTGATTTCTTCCACTTCGTAGTCATCACCAAATTCTACCAATGCTTCTTCCAGCGAATCGGATTCAGCATCTTCTCTAAAATACCTGAAAATATCTTCGATCTGATCCTCATCCATTACATCTTCAATGTAATAGTCTATGTTGATTTTTGTTCCTGAATTGACAATCGCCTCCAGCTCAGTGAGTAACTCGCCAAGACTCATCCCTTTGGCCTCTGCAATTTCGTTCAGCGCGAGTTTGCGGTCGATATTTTGAATTATATAAACTTTATTTTTTGATTTGTTGGCAACCGATCTCACCACCATATCCTGAGCCCGTTCTATCCCTTTTTCTTCGACATATCGCTTAATTACATCGACGAAAGGCTTTCCATACCTTTGGGCTTTTCCCTGACCAACACCTATAATACCCTGTAATTCATCGATTGAGGTCGGATATTGGATCGACATATCTGAAAGTGAAGGATCCTGAAAAATAACAAATGGCGGCAGGTTTTGCTTTGCTGCTACTTTTTTGCGAAGATCTTTTAGAATTGCAAATAACTCAGGATCTCCTGAGGCATTTCCACCCTGCGGAATGTCGTCCGTGTCCTCTTCCGATTCGTAATCGTGGTTTTTAACAATCATAAAAGAACGGGGAGCGGCCAAAAATTCCTTTCCGGCCTCGTTCAGTTTTAATACTCCGTAATTTTCAATATCCTTATGAAGGAATCCGGCAATAATGCTCTGTCTCAAAACCGCATTCCATATTTTATCATCATATTCATCCCCTTCACCAAAAATATCAAGTGTGTCGTGGGAAAATGATTTTACGGTAGCATTTTCAACACCGAGCAAAATATTGACAAGGTGTTCGCCTTTGCATTGTTCTTTTACTTCAATTACTGCTTTAAGGGCGATAATCACAAGGTCTCTGCCTTCAATTTGCTCTTTTGGATTGAGACAGTTATCGCAGAAACCGCAATTATCCGTTTCGTATTTTTCTCCGAAATAATGTAAAAGTATTGTACGACGACAAACCGATGATTCAGCAAATGCTACTGTATCCAATAAAAGCTGCTGACCGATTTCCTGCTCTGCCACAGGTTTCCCTTGCATAAATTTCTCCAGCTTCTGTATGTCTTTGTAACTATAGAATGTGATGCATTTCCCCTCTCCGCCATCGCGGCCTGCCCGTCCGGTTTCCTGATAGTAGCCTTCCAAAGATTTAGGAATATCATAATGTATAACGAAGCGTACATCCGGTTTGTCAATACCCATTCCAAATGCAATCGTTGCAACAATTACATCCGATTCCTCCATTAAAAATTTATCCTGGTTGGCTGAGCGGGTTGCCGAATCCATCCCGGCGTGATAAGCCAATGCCTTTATCCCGTTAACCTGAAGTAATTCGGCAATTTCCTCTACTTTTTTACGACTAAGGCAATAAATAATTCCAGACTTGCCGGGATTACTCTTTATCATTCTGATTATTTGATCCTTAGCCTTCGCCTTGGGACGTATTTCGTAATACAGGTTTGGTCTGTTAAACGATGATTTAAACACTTGCGCATTCTGCATCCCCAGATTCTTCTGAATATCATGTTGAACCTTCGGTGTCGCGGTTGCAGTTAAAGCCATGATCGGAGCTTGTCCTATTTCGTTGACTATGGGACGGATTCTTCTGTATTCCGGGCGAAAATCATGCCCCCATTCCGATATGCAATGTGCTTCATCGATGGCATAAAACGATATTTTTATTCCCTTCAGAAACTCGATATTTTCCTGTTTAGTCAATGATTCAGGTGCAACATACAAAAGCTTGGTATGACCCCTGGATATATCCTCTTTTACTTTTTGAATTGCAGTTTTTGTGAGTGAAGAATTGAGGAAGTGCGCTACTCCATCCTCTGTACTGAAACTTCTGATGGCATCAACCTGATTTTTCATCAATGCAATTAGTGGTGATATGACGATAGCCGTACCCTCCTGCATCAGTGCCGGCAACTGATAACAAAGAGACTTCCCGCCTCCTGTAGGCATCAGTACAAAAGTGTCATTTCTATCTAGTATGCTGTTGATTACCTCTTCTTGTTGCCCTTTGAACCGATCAAAGCCAAAGTACTTTTGAAGCTGGTCATTCAGTAAATTTTTATCCCTCATAATCGTACGTCAATGGTTCTCTTTATCTATTTTAATTACTTCCACTAAGTTATTAATTATATCGCCCCATACAAGTACTTCATTTAAAAACGTAAAAATTTAACATTGGGTGATTTTAGAAACGTTTTTGCCATCATAAAATGGGTCAAAGAATCGTATATTTGTCGCTGAAATCTTTATGTTACATCTGTATATTCAAAATCTTTAAATCACAGTCAATGTCCATAATGGGAATACTCTCAGGGAAAGAGAAAAAAGAATCAGAGGGAAAGAAAAATAATGAAGAGATGTCCTTTTTAGAACATCTTGAAGAATTAAGGTGGCACCTCGTTCGTGCGTCAGCTGCAATCGTATTTGGTGCCATATTTATTTTTATAAATGTGAAATTTATTATGGATGAGATACTTTTTGCACCTAAGTATCCCGGATTTTTCACCAATAGGGTATTTGCGTGGGTAGCCCTCAAATTTAATTCTCCCGATCTGGCCATAAATACTCAACCCTTTAATATCATAAATTATGATATGGCAGGTCAATTTTCGACACATCTTAGCATCGCATTGATAGGAGGTATTATTTTGTCAATCCCTTACATATTCTGGGAATTTTGGCGGTTTATTAAACCTGCTCTCTATGAGAAAGAGCGGAAGCATGCCACCGGTGCAGTTTTTTACAGCACTTTATTGTTTATGTCAGGTATTTTATTTGGATATTATCTGATCGTTCCGCTGTCAACCCATTTCTTTGGTTCTTATCGGGTGAGCGCCGAGGTAGTGAATCAGATCAACCTAAACTCATACATCAGTGCAGTCACTACAGTAATACTTGGAAGTGGAATCGTTTTCGAACTTCCGATCATTATCTATTTTTTAAGTAAGGTAGGATTGGTAAGTACAGCATTTTTAAAAAATTACAGAAAGCACGCTTATATTCTTTTACTTTTGCTGGCAGCAATCATTACGCCTCCCGATGTTTTTAGTATGCTTGTAGTTTCAGGTCCTTTGATTGCTCTTTATGAATTGGGCGTTGTTCTGTCCAAAAAAGTTGAAAAAAAACGCGTTGATAAGGAACTTCTTGAAGCTTAAAAATTTAATGATCCGGAAAAATGAAGCTCATTGCAGAAAATCTAGTCAAAACATATAGAAGCAGAACAGTCGTAAAAGGAGTTTCGCTCGAATTAAATCAGGGCGAAATCGTAGGGTTACTCGGTCCGAACGGCGCAGGTAAAACAACCTCATTTTACATGATTGTAGGATTAATTAAAGCCAATGGAGGTCAGATTTTTCTCGATGATACCGATATTACCTCTTTCCCGGTTTATAAAAGAGCCCAATTGGGCATCGGATATCTTGCACAGGAAGCATCTGTATTCAGACAAATGAGTGTCGAGGATAATATCCGTTCTATCCTGGAAATGAGCAAATTTTCAAAGGAGTATCAACACGATAAACTCGAGTCTTTACTTGACGAATTTGGCCTG
Source organism: Mariniphaga sp. (assembly GCA_037133495.1). GTDB lineage: Bacteria > Bacteroidota > Bacteroidia > Bacteroidales > Prolixibacteraceae > JAAFHB01. Next base: position 13,243 of record JBAXOA010000040.1, read on the forward strand.
CAACGCGTTCGGAAAAGTAAGGGAATTCAGCTCTCAGGAGGTGAGCGGCGACGTACTGAGATCGCTCGTTGCCTTGCCATTAATCCTGCATTTATTCTTCTTGATGAACCATTCGCAGGTGTTGACCCCATCGCTGTAGAAGATATTCAGCAAATTGTTTTTCGTTTAAAGGATAAAAATATTGGAATTCTAATTACTGACCACAACGTTCATGAGACTCTTTCGATAACCGACCGTTCTTATTTGTTGTACGACGGACGGATTCTGAATAGTGGTTCGGCAGAAGAACTTGCTGCTGATGATGAAGTTCGCAGATTATACCTCGGACAGAATTTTGAGTTGCGGCGACCTGTTGCACAGATAAAACCGGAATCAGAAATTTCCGATTCCGAATAATTTCCGATTAATTTATTTACGGGTTCCCCAAATAAAAAAAAACACTATATTTGCAGCGCTTAAAAATGCGGATGTGGCGTAATTGGTAGCCGCGCCAGACTTAGGATCTGGTGCCGAGAGGCGTGGGGGTTCGAGTCCCTTCATCCGCACAGCAACCCATTAAACCGCTTCTTTCCCTCAATGGAAATGAGGCGGTTTTTTTAATTAAATTCCAGGGTAGGTCTTCGCCCCTAAAGAAGACATACAGGATCATAAAGGAGGAAAATATGAAAATTTCGAAGACAAGTATCGATGATTTGAATCTGGTTGTCAGAATTGCAATTGAAAAGCAAGATTATGCTGCAACGGTAAATGAAACACTGAAAGATTACCGTAAAAAGGCGAATTTGCCGGGATTTCGTAAAGGAATGGTGCCAACGGGTCTGATCAAAAAAATGTACGGAAAGGCTGCTCTGGCAGACGAAGTGAATAAATTGCTCAGTCATGAGCTCACCAAATATATCACCGACCAAAATCTTAACATTCTTGGAGAACCGCTTCCCTCTGCAACAGAAAAGCCGACCATGAATTTTGATAGTGAGGATGATTTTGAATTCGTTTTTGATATTGGGTTGATTCCCGAAATCAATGTTGATTTTGATAAGATAGGGAAGTTGCCCTTTTATGAAATAGCGGTGGACGATCAATTGATTGACAATCAAATTAATGATTATGCCAATCGCTTTGGAGAAAAAGTCTCGGCAGAAGTTGTTGGCGAAAAAGAAACCGTTATTGGCGATTTGGTACAGCTCAACGCTGAAGGAATTGTAATTGAAGGTGGCATTACAGCACTTAATGTTCAGTTTGGAGTGCAACTCATTAAAGATGAAGTCATTAAGAATATTTTCCTTGGAGCAAAAGAAAGCGATATTCTTAAATTTAATCCCAGGGTTGCATTGGCAAACGATCATGAAGTTGCTCACCTGTTAAAAATTAAAGAGGAAGAGATTGAATCAGCTGACAGCGATTTTAATTTTACCATAAATACCATCAATTCATTTGTTCCTGCTGAAATTGATGAGTCATTAATCAAGAAAATTTACGGAGAAGATACTGAAGTGACAACTGTCGCCGAACTGCGCCAAAGAATACAGACAGAGATGAAGTCAAACCTTCTGTACTCCAGTAATTATAGATTTCTTGTCGACGCAAAAGAGGCTATTACCACCTTCGTCTCTATGAAATTGCCTGAGGATTTTCTTAAAAGGTGGCTGGTTGAAACCAATGAAAAGGTGACTATTGAACAGATAGAAGAAGAATTTGGCAGTTTTCGAAAAGATCTGGAATGGACATTAATCAAAAGTAAACTGGTTAAAGAAAATGATTTAAGGGTTGACGAATCGGATATTGCAGCTATGGCGCGCGAAATGGCCCTGATGCAGTTTCAGCAATATGGGATGTCAAATGTGCCTGACGAATATCTGGATAACTACGCAAATTCTATTCTTCAGAATAAAGAACAGAAACAGAAAATGGCTGAGAAAAAAGTTGAAGATAAAGTTCTTGAACTTATTAAAGAGAGAGCTAGTCTTGATTTCAAGCAGGTTAGCCAAAAAACGTTTGACGATCTTTTCGAAAAATAAATACTCAATTGTTGTAATCGCAGTATTTTTATAACTTTGCGGGACAATTCGTTTTCAGAAAGTTGAAAATCTGAGACGAACGAATTGTTTTGGCAAAGTTTTTTATTTAAAAAAATTGTACGATGAACGCTAAAAATGATGAATTCCGCAAATATGCGACGAAGCATTTAGGCATTAGTAGCCTGAATCTGCACCAATATGAATCGCTTTATGCCAATGCTTATATCTCCCCGACAATTATAGAAGAGCGGCAGCTAAACATTGCACAGATGGATGTCTTTTCACGTTTAATGATGGATCGTATCATCTTTTTGGGTATCGCAATTGACGATTATGTAGCCAATATTATCCAGGCTCAATTACTTTTTCTTGAATCAGCAGATCCGGGGAAAGATATTCAGATCTATTTCAACTCACCCGGCGGGTCGGTACATGCCGGTTTGGGGATATATGACACCATGCAATATATTAATTGTGATGTGGCAACAATTTGTACCGGGATGGCGGCCTCTATGGCAGCTGTATTGATGACTGCCGGAACCAAGGGCAAAAGATCCGCTTTAAAACATTCCCGAATAATGATTCACCAGCCAATGGGAGGGGCGCAGGGGCAAGCGTCAGATATTCAGATTGTTGCAAAAGAAATTGCAAAACTGAAAACTGAATTGTACCAGATTATCGCGAACCATTCGGGACAAACAATCGAAAAAGTAGAACTTGATTCCGACAGGGATTACTGGATGACTTCTCAGGAAGCTAAGGAGTACGGCATGATTGATGATATCCTGATCCGCGAGAAAAAGTAAATGAGGAATTTTCACCTCATTTTCACCTATTATTTTGTATAATGAAAAAAATGGATAAGTGTTCGTTTTGTGGCAGGGACAAGAAAGATGTTCATATTCTGATTGCCGGTATGGAAGGTCACATTTGTGAAAACTGTATCGAGCAGGCACATACGATAATCGACGAGGAGTTTAAGAAGAATAAAAATTTTGATCTTACTGGTGTGGTGTTGAAAAAACCTAAAGAGATTAAGGATTTTTTAGACCAATACGTGATTGGGCAGGATGATGCCAAGAAAGTTTTATCTGTGGCTGTTTATAACCATTATAAACGCTTAAATCAGCGAACTGACGACGATGGTACTGAAATTGAGAAATCAAATATCATACTTGTAGGGCCTACCGGTACCGGTAAAACCATGTTGGCAAAAACTATTGCAAAAATGCTGCATGTACCCTTTACCATTGTCGATGCTACCGTGTTAACTGAGGCTGGTTACGTAGGCGAAGATATCGAAAGTCTGCTTACCCGCTTGCTTCAGGTTGCCGACTATAATGTTCAGGCTGCCGAGCGTGGCATTGTCTTTATTGACGAGATCGATAAAATTGCCAGGAAAGGTGATAATCCATCCATCACACGCGACGTTTCCGGTGAGGGTGTTCAGCAAGGACTACTTAAACTTCTTGAAGGTTCAATTGTAAATGTTCCGCCACAAGGAGGCCGTAAACATCCTGAGCAGAAAATGATTCCTGTTGATACCAAGAATATATTATTCATTTGCGGGGGTGCCTTTGAAGGTATTGATCGTAAAATAGGCCAGCGTCTGAATACCAAAGTTGTAGGCTATAAAGCTACTATTGACGGAGGACAAGTTGACCGTAATAACCTGTTGCAATATGTTTCGCCTCAGGATCTCCGTTCCTTTGGACTTATTCCTGAAATCGTGGGACGATTACCTGTGCTTACGTACCTGATTCCTCTTGAGAGAGAGGCACTGCGACGAATTTTAACTGAACCAAAGAACTCGATTATTAAGCAATACCAAAAATTGTTTAATATGGATGGGATAAAAATAACATTTTCCGACGAGGCTCTTTATCTTATTGTTGATAAGGCGATTGAGTTTAAACTTGGCGCTCGTGGACTTCGTGCCATTTGTGAAACGGTTATAATGGATGTGATGTTCGAAATGCCTTCCGGATCAAAGACAGAAATTATCATTACACCGGAATTTGCAAGTGAAAAAATCGATAAAGTGAATGCGATCCGGTTACAGGCCAGTTAAATAATAATTATTGGTTATAAAAAAAGGACGTTTTGCATTTGCAAAACGTCCTTTTTTTGTACTTGCAATATTATTCCGGCACTTTATAAACAATTGATACAATGGCCATTCCTGCCCCAACGGAGGTAAGGATGATAACATCACCTTTTGAAATCTGATGATCTTCCATTTTATCTTTTACAACAAGATCCAACAGTGTCGGAACTGTTGCTGTCGACGAATTTCCAAATCGCTGTATAGTCATCGGCATCACATTTTTATCATATTCACGTTTGCCATAAAGTCTGAAAACCCTGCTTAGGATGGCTTCGTCCATTTTTTCGTTGGCCTGATGAATCAATACCTTGCTGATATCATCCAGGTGAAGTCCCGCTTTATCCAGACTGTCTTTTACAACTCCCGGCACTGTACTTAATGCATAAGCATATACCTTTGATCCCAGCATTCTAAGATACTGGCGGTCTTTGGGTACATTGGGGTTTAACGAAAATCCCATATTCAGCATATTGTGATCATTATCAGAACGTGCCGAATGAGATAATATCCCAACAGGAACATTGCTTTCAACTGCTTCAACAATCACTGCGCCGGCTCCGTCCGAAAAAATCATCCTGTCGCGGTCGTAGGGATCTGCAACCCTCGACAGGACATCCGCCCCAATTACCAATCCGCGCTTAAATGTTCCGCTTCTGATGTAGGCATTAGCAATTATCATTGCTGTAGTCCATCCCGGACAGCCGGATGTGACGTCATTTGCAAGGACATAGGGATTATTAATTCCAAGTTTTGTTTTCACACGATTAGCCAACGCCGGCGTAAGATCGGTTTGCATAATACCATCTATCATATCACCGAAATTGTGAGCGACGAGAATAAATTCAAAAGTTTCGGGATCAATACCGGAAGTCTCTATCGCATCACGGGCCGCATATGTTGCCAGATCACTTGTTACTTCATTTGATTCAGCGTAACGGCGCTCTTCAATATTGGTGATTTCATAAAATTTACGGATGATTTCCGCATTGGGTGTGTCGAATACTTTGCCAGTCGCAGGGTCATAAAACTCCGCATTGAGAAAATAATCGTTGGGAATTATCTTGCCGGGAATATAGGATCCGGTTCCAACAATCACGGTATAAATCTTCTTATCCATACTAAATTATTTACTATTCGTAAGCGTTTCGTTATAAATTTTTTTGAGTTGAAATGTGTTTCCGTCATATACTCCGTAAGTACACTCCTTAAACCAATCTCCAAGAATAATCATTTTACTGTTCTCTGATAATTGAAAATCAAGGGCGATATGTCTGTGACCCACAACGAAGTAGTCAAAATGCTTGTCCTTCAGGGTTTTCCGAGCAAAAATTATCTGATCTTCACGGTGTTCACCTAAAAAGCCGAGCCCTGCTTCACCTCTTATTAACCGGCTGTTTTTCGACCAGTAATGAGCAAAACGGAATGATAAATCAGGATGGATTTTAGCAAAAGCCCATTGGGTTAGTTTATTATGAAAAAATTTAGAAAGCAGTTGATATTTTTTATCTGTTTTCCCAAGATCATCGCCATGTGCCAGAAAGAATTTCTTTCCAGAAAGAACTATTTCCAAAGGTTTACGGTGAATAATCATACCCGTTTCACGCGGAAGATAATCAAAAACCCAGATATCATGGTTGCCGGTGAAAAAGTGTACCGGAATTCCGCTGTCGCAAATTTCGGCAAGAGCCCCAAGCACACGAACAAATCCCTGAGGCGCAACTTTACGGTATTCAAACCAGAAATCAAAGATATCGCCAAGAAGAAATATCATTGACGCATCTTTTTTGATCTGGTGCAGCCAGTTCACAAATACAAGTTCTCTTTCCTTGCCGTGCTTTAGCGCCGGTGCTCCAAGATGTACATCTGAAGCAAAATATATTTTCTTTGACTGATCCAAACTAAATTAATATGCTGATAAAATCTTTTTTCCCAGAGCAAAGATAAACCTAAAAAACAATTTTTCAAGTCAATGCAAAAGCTGTATGCTATTTTAAATGGACTGCAATCATTATTCATTGATGAATTAATTCAACAACAGCAATAAATGTCAGTTAATGAGTTATTTAAAAATATTGGTTAAAGTCTGATTTAAAGCAGGGCCTTTAAGGTTTCTTCCAATTATAGATCCTTCTTTATCGATAAGATAATTGAAAGGCAACTCCTGAACATTGTAGTTGGTTACAGCCTGAAAACTTCCTTTCATATCGCCAACATTAATACAGTTCAGATCATCAGCCGCAATAGCTTCAGTCCAGGCTGCTCTGTCATTGTCAATGCTGACCATGAAAATTTCGAACCCGCGACCTTTAAATTTATGATAGAGTTCCGAAAGCACCGGATTTACGATTCGTGAGGCCCGATCTTTGGCCGACCAAAAATGCAACAATACATACTTGCCATGCAACGACCATAAATCTCTCGGATGACCGTCCGCATCAGGCAGGATTATATTGGGAGAGTTGACTGCATTGTTTTTCAAAGCGGCAGACAATTTTTTAGCATTTTCTTCCTTGATGAATTGAAGCGTATTATTATACAATGCAATTACTTGTTCGTTACTCGGATATACTGAAAATAACGCCGAAGCGGCCGTTTTCATTGTTTGCAAATCGTTGACTACGAAATTATTTTCGTCCCATTTCTGATAAAGGGCATATACCGATGCAAGTGAGAATGGATTTTTTTTAACGAAAGAAGTTACATAATTTGAATGGTCGGTTGTAATACGGTTATAAAGAGAGTTCCACCCTTCAATTTTAGAGGCATAAAGTGGATCACTCTTGTGCGAATTGTAGACAAGACGCAACGAATCAGCCTGAAACTTCGCTTTAATAAAACGGTTGTCCAGATCTTGTAATATTTGAGATCCCGTTGATCCGACAACTTTATAATCGCTTGTGAAATTTTTATATGACCCTTTGATTGAAACATTTTCTGTCGAATCGACCAGCAGCGTTATAAAACTGTTTTTCGAAAGTTTTAAATGGTAAAATGCCGGAGAAGACGTCCTGCCTTTAAATTTGAAGACTCCTTCTTTATCCAGCCTGGCTGAGTCAAAAGATAATTGAGCATTAATTAATATTTTATTAAAATAGATCATTTTTCCTGCTCCGCCATCCAATTGTCCTGAAATGGTAAAGTTTGTCTTCTTACCGCAGGCTGATGCAACGAATAATAAAATCAAAAAATAAAACGCTTTTTTCATCTAAAATTATATATTAGTCTTATTTGTAATTACTTATAAATTATTTAACAATTATTAATTTGATCCATATTCGATTTTTTAAGCCTGATTCATTCCTAACAAAAGTATAAATTCCGCGTTAATACCAATCAATCAATTTGGGTTAACAGCGCATTAATTACGCTTTTGCTGAAGATGAGGTCTTATACAATCATTTTTTGACTATTTTTACATTCTGAAAATTTGGTTGCGTGCAAATTTATTACGATTTAGATAATTTCAAAGCTTTAAAGCCGGTGGTTACCATCGGAACTTTTGATGGTGTTCACCTGGGACATCGCGAAGTCATCTCGGAACTTAAGCGGATCAGCGACCTTTCAGAGGGTGAATCGGTTGTTTTTACTTTCGAGCCGCATCCCCGGTTAGTGATTGCCCCCCTTGAAGATTCTTTGCGCTTGTTAACCACAACATCTGAAAAAATTAATCAGATGGAGCAGATCGGAGTCGATCATCTGGTTATTTACCCCTTTACAGCAGCTTTCTCAAAATTATCCTATAATGAATTTGTAAGAAATATTCTTGTTCAACGGATGAATATCTCAAGTCTTGTTGTCGGATACGATCATCGCTTCGGTCAAGGGCGCAAAGGTGATTTTCATTCACTGGAAATGCTTTCAAAATCATTAAATTTCAAGGTTGAACAACTTTCACAGCTGCTTGTTGATAGCAAAGCTGTTAGTTCTACGAAAATTAGAATGGCCCTCGGGAATGGTAATATCTCGAAAGCCAATCATTTTCTCGGATATCAGTATTCCCTCACAGGTAAAGTAATCGAAGGGAAACAGCTTGGTCGTCAAATTGGATTTCCGACGGCAAATATTGAAATCCCCGATCACCATAAACTGGTTCCCGGCGATGGCGTTTATGCAGTAATGGTTAAAACGGACGGGAAAATTTTTAAGGGAATGTTGAATATTGGTATTCGTCCAACATTTAACCTTAATCCGGATCATAAAAGTATTGAAGTTCATATTTTTAATTTCGATGCTGATATTTATGGCGCTGATATCACCCTGATTTTTGTTGAAAAGATTCGTGATGAACAAAAATTTGCCGGTATTGATCAGCTAAAAGAACAATTAAACAAAGACCAGGCATTTGCCTTGAGCATTTTGTAGAAAATATTTGGGCAGTTTTAATTTTAGAATAAGATAATTCACAATTTAATAAACAGATAATGATTACTCAAAAAGAAGATTTTAAAGTTTCAGATATCACTCTGGCCGCTTTTGGGCGAAAAGAGATTGAGATAGCAGAAAAAGAGATGCCTGGCTTAATGTCGCTTCGTAAAAAATATGGAGCACAAAAACCATTGACCGGATCGCGGATTATGGGTTCCTTGCATATGACTATTCAAACTGCTGTATTGATTGAGACACTGGTTGAACTGGGAGCAAACGTACGGTGGTGCAGTTGCAACATTTTTTCTACCCAGGATCATGCCGCAGCGGCAATAGCTGCAGCTGGAATTCCTGTCTTTGCATGGAAGGGAGAGTCCCTGTCCGAATATTGGTGGTGTACCGAACGCGCACTTGATTTTGGCGGAGGGAATGGCCCGATGTTAATTGTTGATGATGGCGGAGATGCTACAATGATGATTCATCGCGGATATGAAGCAGAAGACAATGCGGGTGTTCTTGATGCACCCGTAAGTGCAGAGGATGAAATTGAATTGAATAAAATACTAAAGCAGGTTCTTGCTGCCGATTCGAATCGTTGGCATCGTCAGGCAAAGGAGATTAAAGGTGTTTCGGAAGAGACAACCACAGGTGTTCACCGTCTTTATCAGATGGTAGAACAAGGAAAATTGCTTTTCCCCGCTTTCAATGTGAACGATTCAGTTACAAAATCAAAATTCGACAACCTTTATGGCTGTCGTGAGTCGCTGGCTGATGGTATTAAAAGGGCTACCGATGTTATGATTGCCGGCAAAGTGGCCGTAATTGCAGGATACGGCGATGTTGGTAAAGGTTGCGCTCACTCAATGCGGACATACGGCGCAAGGGTAATTGTTACCGAGATTGATCCAATTTGTGCTTTACAGGCAGCAATGGAGGGTTTTGAGGTGAAAACCATGAACGATGCTGTGTCTGAAGGTAATATATTTGTCACTACAACCGGAAACCTTGATATCATTACAGGCGAACACATGGCTGCAATGAAAGATCAGGCTATTGTCTGCAATATTGGTCATTTTGATAACGAGATTCAGGTTTCGCGCCTTGAAAAATGGCCTGGAATATCAAAACTCAATATTAAACCGCAGGTTGATAAATATATTTATGCTGATGGTCATGCGATCTTCCTGCTTGCCGAAGGACGACTGGTGAATCTGGGATGTGCTACCGGTCACCCGTCATTCGTAATGAGTAACTCTTTTACCAACCAGACGTTGGCTCAGCTTGAACTCTGGAAAAAGCAATATGAAATTGGAGTTTACAGGCTTCCGAAACACCTCGACGAAGAGGTTGCCAGACTTCATCTTGAACAGCTTGGCGTGAAACTCACTGTTCTTACACCAGAACAGGCTGGTTACCTGGGTATATCACCCGACGGTCCTTACAAACCGGAACATTACAGATATTAATAGCCAAAGTAATTTGGTCTGAAGCCTAAATTAAAATTTCCCCGGATTCGTTGATATTCATCGGATCCGGGGAAATTATTTTGGTGCCGGCACGGCCTGATTCCAAACTTAAACCGTCCCGTTCATTAGTTGGTAACCGTAAGACTTTCGAATCCTGTGGCAATATTGTAATTCTGCAGATAATGTGTCGCCGGTCCTTTAACCGGCTGACCACTTCCCATTAAATTAAACTGTGATCCGCATTTATTGCAGATACCAAAAAAGTCGCTGCTGTATATCATAAACGGCGGGGATACGAGATTTCTCACAGGTTGAATCTCAACAATACCTGAAAAATCTTTTTCATAAGGACAACAGGCATCATACGCAAAATACTGAGACAAATCCGGATTTACACATACAACTATAACTCCTTTGTATCCATAGCGTTGAAATAAAATTGAATTTCCGGGAATCTTTAAATGATTATAGTTGACTAATGAAACAGGTAAGTTTATTTTTACATAGGGCAAAAATGAGTTCTGATCTTTTGAGCAATTTAGCGCTGATAAAATTATTATCATCGTTGCAGCAATTTTTGTGACGCGGATGCCCTTTAACTTAAACATTTTATCTAATTTTAGGAATTGCTAAGATACGTAAAATGAATGTCAATTCAATATTGGTTCAATATGCATCGGTTGGAGATTATTTATTTCTGATCATGATTGTGCTTGCTTCAATTATTCAGTCAATTGCCCAAAACAGAAAGAAAAAAGCTTTGGAGAAACTGACTCAGGATCAGGCGCAGCAAAAGCCGGGTGAGCTTGCTGATATAATGGAAACAAGGCCTGAAAAAATGACGGGATACGAAAGGCCCCTGGATAATATCTTTGATTCGATTGAAAGGATTTTAGTTCCTGAGCTTGCCGATGAAAAGTATATCTGGGGCGAAGATTATTCAATAAAGCAAGCAGAAGAAGTAAAACCAAGCGGGCCTATATCTGATTTTGTTACCACTGAAGGAAAAACAATCTCTTCGATTGCTGAGCGGGAGGCTGAACGCATCTCTGTGGAACCTTTAGTGCAAAAAATGACCATTGGCTATAAATCAAGAATCAGAGCTGATTTCAGCCTTAAAAAAGCAATAGTTTATTCAGAAATTTTGAATAATAAATATATTTAAAGCGCCGTTTCACTTTTTTCATTATCAAACTTGTATTTTTCTTAAAGAATATTTTTAAATTTGTATTTATTCAGATCGGGAAGGGTTCCGGCATGCCGGAGTTCTTCTTGTTTTTTATGTAATATCAGCAAAATTTTTATGTGATGGGCAAAATTACTTATATATCGGCCGAAGGATATAAAAAACTTAAGGCAGACCTGGATTACATGATTAATATCCAGAGGCCGGCAATTTCCAAAAATATAGGAGAAGCAATTGAAAAAGGGGATATTTCTGAGAATGCGGAATATGACGCAGCCAAAGATGCACAAGGGATGCTTGAGGCTAAAATCGCTTTATTACAGGGCCAGTTGGCTAGCGCCCGGATCATAGACCAATCGAAGATCGAGACTGATGTTGTTCAGATCATGAACAAGGTTACGATTAAGAATACGAAAAATAATTCAACCATGACTTATACAATCGTTTCAGAACACGAAGCGGATCTGAAACATGGCAAAATAAGCGTTAATACTCCTATTGCACAAGGCCTTTTAGGCAAAAAAATTGGTGATTCAGTGGAGATAACAGTCCCATCAGGCATGATATCTTTTGAAATTATTAATATTGAATTGGGAATGTAACAACATTATTAATTGCCAATTACTTAATAAGTCACACTATGGCAAGTATTTTTTCAAAGATTGTTATTGGCGAAATTCCTTGTTATAAAATTGCCGAGGATGAACATTATCTTGCTTTCTTAGATATTTTTCCACTTGCTGCCGGTCATATACTGGTGATTCCAAAAATGGAGACTGACTATCTTTTTGATCTTGAAGATCAGATGTTTGCAGGATTAATGTTGTTTTCCAAAAGGATTGCAACTGCTTTGAAAATAGCCATTCCTTGTAAAAAAGTCGGGGTTGCAGTTCTTGGCCTTGAAGTTCCTCACGCTCACATTCATCTCGTTCCGTTGAACAGTGAAAGTGATATCAATTTCTCGAAACCAAAATTGAAACTTACCGAAGACGAGTTTCGGGATATTGCGGCTAAAATAGCACGTGAAATTGTTTGAATACCTATCGTTTGCAAATAATCAACTACTTCACTCTTCCCGGATTTTTGCGAATGTACTCTTCCCAATTTTTAATACCGCCGCCGGTTGCCGGATTTTTTAGCTGTAGAAAGTGACACACTGCAGTTGCCAAACCGTCAGTCGCATCCAGATCATTTGGCATAATCTCCAGATTAAACATCTGCTTTAGAAAATAGGCAACCTGTTCCTTGGTGGCTGAACCATTTCCTGTGATGGCCTGCTTGATTCGCAACGGAGCATATTCAAATATCGGAATTCCTCTGTAAAGTGAAGCCGCCATTGCCACACCCTGCGCACGCCCAAGCTTCAGCATTGATTGAACATTTTTGCCGAAAAAAGGCGCTTCAAGCGCGGTCTCGTCAGGTTTATACTCGTCGACAAGGTAGAGCGTCCGGTCAAATATGTGACTGAGTTTCTGATAATGTCCTGAAAAACCGGATGTTTTTACCACCCCAATTGCAATGATTTCAGCTTTATTCTTTACGATCTTAAGTACTCCATACCCCATGATATTTGAGCCGGGATCAATTCCAAGTATCGTTTTGTTAATTTCCACTTATCTTTAAAATTAAAATCTATTATTTTCAAAAGGGAAGATTTCCCAAGTCAACATTTCCTCCCGAAAGAATGATTCCAATTCGCAAATTCCTGAAGGATTCCTTGTTTTCAAGAATCGCAGCTAATGTAACAGCAGCCGATGGTTCAATAATCAGTTTCATTCTTTCCCATACCATTCGCATCGCCTCAATAATTGATGTTTCGGATACGGTAATAATATCATCGACTTTTTGGCTGATAACAGCAAAGTTAATTTCGCCCAGCGAAGTAAGGAGACCATCAGCAATCGTTTGCGGGTGAACCGATGGTATAATATATCCTGCTTTAAAGGACCGGGATGCATCGTCAGCACCTGAAGGTTCGGCGGCGATTACCCGGCATGATGACGAAAGAGCTTTTACTGATATTGCAGTTCCTGAAAGTAACCCGCCTCCGCCTACCGGGCACATCACAAGATCCAGGGAAGGCATCGCCTCCCAAAGTTCTTTTGCGGCTGTCCCCTGACCAGCTATGACTTTGCTGTTATTGTATGGATGTATAATCGTTACCCCTGTCTTTTCTGCGATCTGGTTTAAAGTTGATTCTCTCGCTTGAAGTGTCGGTTCGCAGTAGGTGATCAAACCACCATATCCGGCAACAGCCTTTTTCTTTATTTCCGGGGAATTTGATGGCATAACAATCTGAGCCTGAATTCCTCTCATTCGTGCGGCCAAAGCCAGCGCCGCAGCATGATTGCCGGAAGAATGCGTCCCGACTCCGCGGACGGCCTCCTCTTCAGTCAAAGAAAAGACTGCATTACAAGCACCGCGAAATTTGAATGCCCCGGTCTTCTGAAGATTCTCACATTTAAAAAAGAGTTCTGCTCCGACAATTTTGTTGATCGAAACGCTTGTATTTATCGGCGTATTATGGATAAATCCTTTTATCCGTTGATGAGCATCAATGACATCTTCAAAAGTTGGTTGTTTCACTGCAGTCAGGATTTCTTTTTTAACTTCTTTTCACGATACTCTACCACCAGCTCTTGAATCCGCTTTTCAACGTCATAGCTCGAGGCATTTACAGGAAGCCCGTTAAAAGCATTGCAAAACAGCATGAAATCTTCCAGATCTTCCCCTTTGAACAGGGAAATTTTTTGGATGACATCCTTGTTATACACCAACGAAAGAATTTGCCAGTCTCTTTCCGAATGAATGGCAGTCAGAGTTGCACGTTTCTCTTTTTCACTCTTACTAAGATGGTATGCCAAATACGACATTGGCTTAAATATAGCTGTAAGGGCTGAAGGTTTTGAGGGAAAATAATCGCTGCGCAACTCAACAGGAACAGCAACCGATTTTCCTACAGGAATACCGTACATATTGACCTTTGGACCAGAGGTTTGCACTTCAACCTGATTAAGCAGCACCCGTGCAGGTGATAGCGCGATTTTGGCAACTCCATTTTCAGTATTGAAAATCTGATTCACCGGAACCCTTTTGTTTTTGTAACTTATTGATTTAAAAGTCAGTGTGTCTGAGGGGTCGGCCTGAATGGAGAAATTCCCTGCAGCGTCAGTCATTGTTCCGCCCCGAACCCGCATATTCAAAACCTGCGCATACCCAATCCCTTCTTTAGTCAACTCATCAATTACCTGACCTTTAACATTTACCATATCTTCCGGAAAAAATAGCTGGCAATAAGCGCTGAACTGAAATCCGGCAATAAGGATGAAAATAATCACCGGTATTCTAAAAGGTTTTAATGCCATTTTTATTTTCCTCTAATTTAATCATTGTAAAAAAGCAGCGTACGATTTCCTTTTGTCCTGAATTAAATCAGAACGCTTCGGCTGTTCAAAGATGCAAAATTTACAGGATAGGTTGATTAAAATGACAGGTTCTTAATCCGATCCATCGCTTTATTTACATTTTCCCGATCAGCAAAAGCTGAAAATCGGAAATAGCCTTCGCCAGCTGGACCAAACCCTGATCCAGGGGTGCCTACAACATTTGCATCGTTGAGAAGTTTGTCAAAGAATTCCCAGGAAGTGAGCTTATTTTTTGTTTTTACCCAAACATACGGGGCGTTAATCCCTCCAAAAACCTCAAATCCTGAAGAGGCCAGACTTTTTCTGATAATTGCAGCGTTTTCAAGGTAATAGGAAATAATTTCTCTGACTTCTTTTTTGCCTTGTTCCGAATAAACAGCTGCAGCAGCTTTTTGAACCGGATAGGAGACTCCGTTGAATTTTGTAGTATGCCGGCGCATCCAGAGCGGTTTTACTGCAACCGGGTTTCCATCGCCATCATAGGCAAAAAGATCATCAGGAATTACAGTGAAAGCACAACGAGTCCCAGTGAATCCTGCTGTTTTTGAAAAACTCCGGAATTCAATGGCCACAGTTTTCGCCCCCTCGATTTCAAAAATCGAATGTGGAATTGATGGATCGGTTATGTAGGCTTCATAAGCAGCATCATACAAAATAATACTCTTGTTAGCGATCGCGTAATCGACCCATTGTTTTAAAACAGCTTTAGACGCAACTGTTCCCGTTGGATTATTTGGAAAACAAAGAAATATCAGATCCGGTCTTATTGAAGGCAATTCAGGAATAAAGCCATTTGATTCATTACATGGCATATAGACAATGTTTTCGAAATAGCCATTCGATTGGCAAACACCGGTTTTTCCCGACATAACGGTTGTATCGGCATATACAGGATAAACCGGATCACAAATGGCTATAATATTATTGCTTCCAAATATTTCCTGAATATTCCCTGTATCACATTTCGATCCGTCAGAAACAAATATTTCGTCGGCTGTGATATCTACCCCCCGAAGTTTATAATCATTTTCAGCAATTGCTTCACGCAGAAAATCATAGCCTTGCTCCGGTCCATATCCTTTAAAAGTATTTTTATTCCCCATCTCTTCCACTCCATCGTGAAATGCCTGCAGGATTGCAGGCGACAGAGGCTGCGTAACATCTCCGATTCCCATTCGGATAATATCCTTGCCGGGGTTTGCAGCTGCAAATTCTCTTACTCTTCGTCCAATTTCAGGAAATAAATATCCTGCTTTTAATTTTAGATAGTTTTCATTAATGTATGCCATGTAATCAATTGTAATATAGTGGTATATAAGCAAAAAAAATCAATCGTTGCCTGCAAAGATACAAATTTTATTTTTTCACCATTTATAGCCGAAGTTTTATAATTTTAATCCTTCAAAATTGATCGCAATGGTTGATATTAACATACTATAAATGAAAGTATTCAAATTTGGAGGCGCTTCTGTAAAGAATGCTGAAGGAGTGCGGAATCTGGCGGCTATTATCAAAAATTACACCGATGATCTAGTAATTGTAATTTCTGCAATGGGTAAAACAACCAATTTACTTGAATTGGTAACAAAGTGTTATTTCAATGGAGACCAAAAAAATCTGGCACTACAATTAAGTACTTTGAAACAATATCATTTTGAAATCATCGAAGGGCTTTGGGGAGATGTTTCAAACGCAATTGGCAGGGAAATTTCCTTTGAAATAGAGACATTGGAAAAGCATTTAAGTCACCTTCCATCTCTTGATTTTGATTTTGAATACGACCAGATTGTATCTCTCGGCGAAATTCTTTCCACGAAAATTACAAGCGCTTATCTTGAGTATATTGGTATGAGCAATAAATGGGTGGATATCCGCCTGAGTTTGCGAACTGATGCAACGTGGCGCGAAGGGAATATTGACTGGCCATTATCTTCCAAACTAATGCGAACGCAATTCGATTTTACTGTTTCCGGGATTTTTATTACCCAAGGCTTCATTGGTGCCACAATTACTGATCAGACCACTACCTTGGGCCGTGAAGGTTCAGATTACACCGCAGCCATCATCGCTAATGTGCTTAATGCTGAGAGTGTTACGATTTGGAAGGATGTTCCGGGCATTATGAATGCCGATCCAAATAAATTCGAAGTAACGCAAAAACTGGATATGCTTTCTTACCGTGAAGCAGTTGAAATGACCTACTATGGCGCTAAAGTGATCCACCCCAAAACGATGAAGCCATTGGTAGAGAAAGATATCCCCCTTTTTGTACGCTCTTTTATTGAACCTGAAGAATCAGGATCTGTGATTTGCAGAATCGATCACGTAATGAATTATGTGCCGGTCTATATATTTAAAGATGACCTTATCCTGATTACGATTTCGCCAAATGACTTCTCCTTCATTGCCGAAGAGAGTATAGGTAAGATTTATAAGCTGTTTGCTCAATATCGGATCAAGGTCAATCTTGTTCAACAATCAGCAATGAATTTTTCAGTGGCAATCGAACGTCCTGAAAGGTATTTTGATGAATTAATAGGGGATTTGAAAAGAAAATTCATTGTCCATTACAATGAAGGTCTTGAATTATTGACGATTAGATATTATAACGAGGAGGTTATTCAGAAAATGACTCACGAACGATCCGTTTTCGTTGCTCAACGTACCAGAACTGCTGCCAGATTTCTAATGAAATAGTACCTTCTTTATTCCGGATTGAATTTTAATTTAAAAATTGGTTTTTGCCCCCTTGACTTTCCCGTATTATCATAAACTTCGTAGGCGATGGTCATAGAAATCACTCGTTTCTGCAATGAAAAGAGTTTTTTATCCCAGATCCAACACTCTTCAAATTGAATCTTACTAATGTTTTTGCGTGCAAATTCTCCATCGGCTTCCATTTTCCTGATTCGATCCAGAGATATTTTTTCACCTGAAAAGTAGTCCAGCGGAATTATTTTACCTTCAAATACAGCTTTAAATACCTCATCGATGAAAGCCTCGCGATCAAACTTCGACAGGCACTCATCGCCCCACAAATCCGTCGAATCGCGGTTTATAATATAGGTGTCATAAATGATCTTTCCGGGCATTCCTCCTTCGGCCAACTTTTCCTTGACGGATGGCCGGCACGACAAGATCAGAACTGCGAATAAAAAAACAATGTTTTTGCTAAGATTGGATCCGGTTAAAAGTGAGTCTTTCACCCTTCGTATCCTCATGAAAAGTTCCTTTAGAATTAGGATTATTGTTTTCATAAACAAGGTTCCCGTTTACAAATGTCTGATTTACAAAATAATAGAATGATTCCCCTTCAAAAGGAGACCAGCCGCATTTTGAAAGGATATTTTCTTTCGAAACTGTCCAGCGAACAGCATCTACAATTACCAGATCTGCTTTATAACCTTTGCGGATATAACCTCTTTTTTCGATTCCAAATAAATCAGCAGGTGCATGACACATTTTTTCGACAACCTTTTCTATTGATATCTTGCCGTTTCGACTCATTTCAAGCATCGCCACCAGCGAGTGCTGCACCAGAGGACCTCCCGATGGTGATTTGAAGTAGGTCTGATTTTTTTCTTCGAGGGTATGGGGAGCATGATCGGTAGCAATAACATCAACACGATTTTCGTTGACCCCTTTTATTAAAGCAAGACGATCATTCACGGACTTGATCGCCGGATTCCATTTAATAAGGGATCCGTGTTTTTCGTAATCAGCTTCCGTGAACCATAAATGGTGAACACAAACTTCATTTGTGATTTTTTTGCCTTTAACAGGTCCTGATTCAAATAATGCGATCTCTCCAGCAGTGGAAAGATGTAAAACATGCAATCGTGTCCCATACTTTTTCGCAAGCTCAACGGCTTTTGACGTTGATTTAAAACAGGCATTGGTATCTCTGATTTTAGAGTGTTCGCTCATGGGAACCTCTTCACCGTACTTCTCGCGGGCAACGGCAATGTTGGCCTGAATGATTTGCTCGTCCTCGCAATGGGTAGCGATCAGCAATTTTGATTTAGAAAAAAGCGAAGAAAGTGTTTCTATATTGTCAACAAGCATATTGCCGGTTGAGGATCCCATAAATACCTTTATCCCACAGACATTGGAAGGATTTGTCTTCAACAATTCTTCGAGGTTGTCATTGGTTGCACCAATATAAAAGGAATAATTGGCAAGTGACACGTTTGAGGCACGCAGGTATTTTTGCTCAAGTAATTCTTGCGTAACCGCCTGAGGTATGGTGTTCGGCATCTCCATAAACGATGTAATTCCGCCGGCTATTGCAGCTTTTGATTCAGAGGCAATATCTCCTTTATGTGTGAGCCCGGGCTCTCTGAAATGAACTTGGTCGTCTATGACTCCCGGTAGCAGAAACTTGCCTGAAGCATCAATCACTTCGGCCTGAGCCAGAATATTCGCAGGAACTTCATCCCTGAATATTTTTTCAATGATTCCGTTGCGGATTAGGATACTGGTGTCTCTTAAAATTTTACCTTCATTTACAACTCTGGCATCTTTGATGACGATGTCTCTCATGATTAATTAAAGATTGTTTTTAGTATAATTGGTTGAACGTGGAGTTTACCCTTTTAAATGTGAAATTAAATAAAAATATAAACCAATCTGATTATATAAGGAATTATATTGTCTTAATAATTCAGATTGTGCTTCGAATTTGTATAGGCTATGTTGAGCTCACAGTGCTGGCTTTTTTTGATAATTCGTAAAATAACTCAGAAATTTCATTCTAATAACACCTTTGAACGCTTCGCCGAAAATTCCGCCACTCATTTTTGATGTTCCCTCTTTTCTGTCCGTGAAAATAATAGGAATTTCCATGATTTTAAAACCATGTTTCCATGCTTTAAATTTCATTTCTATCTGAAATCCATATCCCCTCATTTTGATCTTATCAATATTGATCGTTTCAAGTACAATATGACGGTAACATTTAAATCCAGCGGTAGTATCCATTATCTGCATTCCGGTGATTTTCCGGACATAAACCGATGCAAAATAAGACATTAGCACCCGTTTTAGCGGCCAGTTGATAACATTTATCCCTGAAATATAACGTGACCCAATCGCAAGATCGACACCCTGATTCAGGCAGGCTTCATGAAGTTTTAACAAGTCATCCGGGTTGTGTGAAAAATCAGCATCCATTTCGAAGATGTATTCGTAATGGTTTTCCAAAGCCCATTTAAATCCCGCTAAGTATGCAGTACCAAGACCTAATTTACCGGTTCGTTCAATTAAAAATAGTCTGTTCTTATAATTACCGGCCAATTCCTTGACAATAGAGGCCGTCCCGTCAGGTGAATTGTCATCTATAATAAGAATATTGAAATCTCCTTCAAGTGAAAATACTTTTCGGATGATCCGTTCGATATTCTCTTTTTCGTTATACGTGGGAATAATAACTATGCAAACTGACACTTTATTTAAATTTATTAAGAACTGTAAAAATAGCATATTTGATAATTAAAACGATTTTTTATTCATATTGAAGCGATTTTTCTGATTTTGCTCGTATTGATAAATTATAAGCTATCGGAATTCTGATCATTCGGGTGTTTCAGGCGCTTTAAAGACGCCTGAAAATTCTCATTTCATTGCAATAATTATCCATTTTACATTATTCAGCTTTAGTGCACTTGTTTAAATAATAGTAAATCAGATTAATACATAGTAATTTATTTTTTTTAAATTTATTCTGTTTTATATGGTAGGGATATCCTAAAACCGTTTACATTTGCACCACGATTTGAGAGAACAAACATGAGTTAGCTGAAT
>JBAXOA010000041.1:0-32717 GCA_037133495.1 Mariniphaga sp.
TATTATATCATATAAACAAATAAATACGACATTATATTATTCTTATTACTTAATTGGGATTTTAAAAAAAATTTGCAATAATGTTACATCAACATTAAAATTACCTAAACAGATTTACAAAGATTAATGAGCAAAATCAATTTAAATTACATCCTGAATTTAAATTATCTTTGAGTCAACCAAAATTTTAATTTACTAACTATTAAATAGAATGAGCAATAACTTTCCCAAAATCAGAATCGGACTTTTGCACTTTGTTACAGCTGTATTTGTCCTGTTTGTAGCATGTTCAGGGTTGTCAGATCCTATTCCGGTAAGTGTCACAAAAAACCTTCGGGCACCGGCTTATCCGCTAATAACGATTGATCCGTACACCAGCGCATGGTCTGAAGCAGATCATTTGTATGATGATGTTGTACGTCACTGGACTGGTAAGCGTTTCGGACTGATTGGAGCCCTTCGCGTTGACGGACAGGCCTTTCGTTTTTTGGGTAAGGAACAACTTCCGCAAAAAGCACTGGTTCCGATGGCTGACAGGGGTGCCTGGGATGCATTATATCAATTTACAATGCCAAAATCCGGATGGGAAAAGCCTGATTTCAACGCGTCGAAATGGACAGCAGGAAAAGGCGCTTTTGGAACACCCGGAAGAAGAATTTCAGCAACAAAATGGGAAACCAAGGATATTTGGATACGGCGCGAATTTTTCTTTAATTCACCCTTACCTGAAACACCAATTTACCTGATCTATTCACATGATGACGATCTGGAGCTCTACCTGAACGGCCAGAAAATTGCAGATACCGGCAACGCCAGAAAAAGTAATGTTATCCTCCCATTAGATGGCGAATTACGTAAATTAATAAATACGAATGGGAAAAATGTAATTTCTGCTCATTGCACAAATCGTACAGGTGGTGCTTATGTAGATTTTGGTATTTACCAGGACAGCGATATTCCAGAAGCATTTACCAAAACGGCTACCCAAACATCAGTTGCCTTGTCGGCAACCCAGACTCATTACAATTTCTCATGCGGCCCTGTTGGTCTTAAATTAACATTCCTCTCTCCGCTATTACCGGATGATCCTGACGTTCTTTCGCGCCCTGTAAATTATATTTCGTACGAAATAACGGCTACCGACGGGAAACCTCATGAAGTGCAGATTTATTTCGAGGCCACCCCGGAATGGGCTGTCGATCATATTGCGCAGGAAGTGTCGTTAGAAAAAGGAAAAACAGACGGATTGACTTATTTTAAATCAGGGACAACCGAGCAACCGGTTTTAGCAAAAAAAGGGGATGACCGCCGCATTGACTGGGGCTATTTTTACCTCTGCGGAAAAACAATGCCTGCGATGAGCTATGCCATGGGGAACTATAGCGAGGTGAAGCAGGCCTTTGTCGCCAATGGACAGCTTAAGACTTCAACGGATGATAAACTGACAACCCGCATGACCGAAAATATGCTGGTAATGGCTTGCGCTCAACAACTTGGAAAGATAGAGCAAAAGCCGGTTTCAGGTAATATAATGATTGGCTACGATGATCTGTATGCTATTCAGTATTTTGGAGAAAACCGCATGGCCTGGTGGAAAAAAGAGGGTAAAGTAACCATGGACGATGCACTGAAAGCTGCTTCATCAGAATTTAAGCATCTCCGCAAGAGTTGTTCAAAATTCGACAACCAACTATGGGTAGATGCCGTAAAAGCAGGAGGTGAAAACTATGCCGAATTGTGTGTTCTTGCTTTTCGCCAGTCCATTGCAGCCCATAAACTGATTAAGGACAAGGATGGCAATACCATATTTCTTTCGAAAGAAAATTTCAGCAATGGCTCAATCGGAACTGTCGATGTCACTTATCCTTCAGCACCATTGTTTCTGTTATACAATCCCGATTTATTGAAAGGGATGCTTACACCAATTTTCCATTTTTCGGAAATCGGGAAATGGATTAAACCCTTTGCAGCGCACGATGTTGGAACCTATCCGCTGGCCAACGGTCAAACCTATGGCGGAGATATGCCGGTGGAAGAGTCCGGCAATATGCTGATTCTGAGCGCTGCTATTGCACAGGCAGAAGGGAATGCCCGTTATGCGGAGAAACATTGGAAGGTTCTGACAATTTGGGCAGACTACCTTCTTAAAAACGGTCTTAACCCTGAAAATCAATTGTGTACCGACGATTTTGCCGGACACATTGCCCATAATACCAATCTTTCTATAAAAGCGATCATGGGTATTGCAGGGTTTGGTAAAATGGCAAAAATGCTGGGAAAGAATGAGGAAGCAGAACAATACCTGTCAAAAGCAAAAGAGATGGCAGCGAAATGGGTCGAAATGGCCAACGACGGTGATCATTTCCGTCTGACATTTGATCAGCCCGGCACATGGAGTCAAAAATATAATTTGGTGTGGGACAGATTGCTGAATCTGAATATCTTCCCAAAGGAGGTAGCCGAAAAAGAAATTGCATGGTACCTGACCAAACAAAATACTTACGGGCTGCCCTTGGACTACCGACGGACCTATACCAAATCCGATTGGATTATCTGGACAGCTACCCTTGCAAAAGACAAGGAAACATTTCAAAAATTTATCGATCCTGAGCATAAGTTCGTAAATGAAACACCCAATCGTGTTCCGATGACCGACTGGTACGAAACAACCGACGCAAAGCAGGTTGGCTTTCAGGCCCGCTCGGTAGTTGGAGGTTATTTCATCAAAATTCTGGAACAAAAAAACAAGTAATAATGAAACACCCATGAATCTACGCTTCGCAAACATGAACGAAGATAACACAGGTGTTCCATCAGGCAATTAAAAAACAAATTATCTTCTGATGAAAACAACCTTGCTGATATTCTGTCTTTCCCTTTCAATGATCTTGCTTCAGGCCGCCAGCCCAAAAAGCCTAAAGCCTGATCAGCTGATTGGACACCGCTTTCTGACTTTTAACACAGTGATCAGGGTCAATCAGATTGAGGTTGCAAGGGACAAAAATGTAGGATTCGATGAGCGGGAATTGCATACTCCTGCCAAAGTGATCAATTTCAGAACGGCTATCCAAAAAGGATTTCCGGATGCCAAAATAACATGGGCGTTCAGCTGGCTGGCATTACATGATACCAGTTCGAATTACACTAAAATCCGATCACTGGTTGTTGGTTATCATAACCAGTACGGAGATGAAATTACTTTCATCCCTGGTGCCTATTTTGCAAATGCCTATAATTCGACAGAACAGGTAAACAGGGACTTACATGACGGACTGGCAAAAGTTTCTCAAATTGTCGGCAATAATTACCGTCCGCTTAGTGCTGTTGCAGGTTTTCTGTCGGCTAAAAATCTGGATTATCTTGCCCGTGAAGAGGCTATTCATGTTTGCCAGGGAAATATATGGAGTCAATATGCAATTGATAATCAAGATGGTGATGGATCTGTTTGTTATCCGTATTATCCTTCGAAGGAACATTTTTGTAAACCGGCACAAGGAAGAGATGATTTGATCGATTGTGTCAATCTCGATGGTTGGACGATGGATTTTTTAGCGGCACGCAGAGCAGGTGGTGCGGGCGGGTTTAATAGCCGGATGGGTGTCGGACCCATTGAAACACTTCATAAATATGGTCAGGAGATTGGTTTAAAGGAGATGCTTCATTCTACTGCTATACATTTTGACCGTGGATTTGAATTAAATAAGTTTGCCTGGGTTACCAATTGCTGGGAGATCTCTTTGCCGATCGATGTTTCAGGTCTTACTGCATGGCTGAGCGAAATAAAAAAGCGCTGGCCGGATGTGAGATTCGTTACCCAAGGGGAATTCGGTTTAATTTGGCGTGAACATTATAAAAGCAATGCTTTTAATTACCAGTTTGAGGAGTACGGATCAGGAATAGGAGGTTCGGATGCCGGCTTGAAAATCCGGTGGCTGATGAATAAGACTTTCAGGCTTGGCCTTTTATCTGATCCACAAAATAAGGAGGAGCCAATGGTTATAGATTTCACCCGTTATGACCTAAAAGCCACCGAACCGGTATCAGCAAGCACACGTAACTGGAGTCTGATGGGACAGATCAACCAAAAGCAAACGCGTCCTCAGGATAAACCAATACCGCTTTCAGACTTGTTGAAAGCTGAAAAATCAGTCTTACAAAAATATTTCCCTCAATTTTCCGAAAAATGAGTAACTTAGCAGTGACCACTCAGCAAGGCCAATCTGCCGGGTCGTCACTATTGAGGATGAAATGGCAAAAAACCATAAGCAAAAAGCAATAAATAATGTAGTTTTTTAGATATAAATCAGTTACTTCGTTAGAGAAAATTTAAACTGTAAATTTCCCGGCCCGGGTCTTTCGGGTAAACTAACGAAACGGCACAGCTGCTAAATTGATTTTTATGGATGACGATCTGATTCTATGGAAAAGCATTCGGAACGGAGACACACGGGCTTTAAAGGTATTGCACGATCGCTATTACCTTCTAATGTACCGTTATGCTTATAAGTTATATGCCAATCAATCAGGATTGGACGAATCAATTTCGGATTGTTTTATTAAATTATGGACGAAACGACGTGATATTCTAATTGAACGTTCGGTGAAATCTTACTTGTTTTTAATGCTGCGCAATGGATTGATTGATCGCACACGCAAAAGAGCCGGCATTATCCTTGTTGATTTCACGTCGATTACAGAACCTGCTGACATACTGGATATTGAAGATTTCGATTACAATGAACTTTTATATAAAGCACTGGAAAAACTACCAGAACAGCGTCGTCGCATATTAGAATTAGCTGTTTTTGAATCGTTTAGCTATGCTCAAATTGCCGGGAAACTCCAAATATCTATTAATACTGTTAAAACGCAGATTGGGCGTGCATACCGTTTCCTGAAGGAAGAACTGGAATCAGAACAAATTCAGTTGCCTTCGCCGGATCGGATGAAATCACTGATAAACCAATAATAAAATGGCAGCAATTGTGCTTCCGGCAACTTGCGAAAGAAAGCACTGTTGAATCTGCTTCTGATCACAGATTAGTTCTTTATTGCCTAATTCTCTGCCGTTGGTTGCTGATGGGATCTTATCTTTCATGCTTTACCTGTCACCCTAAGGAAACCATTTTTCGTCATAAAAGCAGAAACAGATATAAAAGATGATTGAAAATAGTGAATCCCATTGGGAAAAGATTGCAAAAAAACTACATGGAGAACTGGACAACAATGAATTATCAGTATTCGAGAGAATGATGAATGATCCTGTTTATGCCCGGGAATTTGAAAAAACACAACAAATACATCGTCATCTGACTGGAATAAAGTCCATTTTTCCGATCAACAGCAAAAAATCGTGGAGAAAAATTGAACAAGGAATAAAAAATGAACAATCACTCAGGATTAATGCAGTACTAAAATATGCGGCAATTGTTTTTGTCGCCTTTATTGCCGGAAATCTGTTAAAGCCTCTGATTACGGCTGATGTTGAAAAAGAAATCCGGTACTCAGAGATCAAAGTGCCTTACGGTCAAATGAGTCAAATAACGCTCAGCGACGGTACAAAAATATGGATGAATTCGGGGACTATTCTTCGTTATCCTGAACAATTTGCAGCAAACAACAGGACGATAACAATCGATGGAGAAGCCTATTTTGAAGTTACTCAAATGGATTACAGTCCGTTTACTGTAAAAACTGCCGACATGAAAGTTCAGGTACTTGGTACTTCGTTTAACCTTTCGGCATACAAGGACGATGCCAGCACGTCAGTTACGCTGGTTGAAGGCAAGGTCGCAATTCAGAATAATTCCGGTAATATTATAGTACAATTGGTTCCCGGACAGATGGGTACTAAAAATAGAAACGTGTCAACAGTCGCTATTCAGAATGTCGAAACCAGTTCGTACAAAGCCTGGACAGAAGGGAAAATATACTTTGATGATGAATCACTTGATAAGATTGCTGCGAAGCTTGACCGGTGGTATAATGTTGAGATTTCGTTTGCAAATCAAAAGTTAAAATCTCACAGATTTACGGGAACTATTCTTAGAAACAAACCGGTTGATCAAATTATGCAGGCACTGGAATTGCTCTCTCCAATCACCTTCACACATAAGATCAATACAACAGGAAAGGACGAAATAACCATCTATAAAAAAACATAAAACTTAAGTGCCTATGATGAATTAAAATTCAGAAAAAGCGATGAAGATGTTCGTACCATCCTCACCGCAGTAATCGATTCAAACAAACCTTTAATGTTAAATTTAAATCATGCAAATTTATGAAAATGTACCGACTAATCCACGGCAGTGAAAAGCAGTGGACAAAAATTCTGCGAATCATGAAACTGACTATCATTCTGTTGTTTGGAAGTTTAATGACAATCAATGCCTCTACCTACTCCCAGAACACGAAGCTAAATTTATCTGCGAAGAACTCCTCTCTGATTGACATCTTCCGACAAATCGAGGATCAGAGCGAATTTTATTTCTACTTTAAAAAAGAGGAAGTAAAATCAAAAGAATCAGTTTCCTTCGAAGCCAAAGACGCGCTTGTCACAGAAATTCTTGATCAGGTACTGGCTAAGACCGGTCTGGAATACAAAGTGATCGACCGCTATATTGTGGTTAAACCCAAAGGTACTGCCGATCTGGCAATGACCACTCAGCAGGGGCGTAAGATCACGGGGAAAGTTGTTGATGACACAGGTATTTCACTTCCCGGAGTTTCTGTCGTTGTCAAAGGGACAACAACCGGAACTATTACAGACAATGATGGAAAATATCAATTAGCTGCTCCTCCGGAAGCCAAAACACTGATCTTTTCATTTGTTGGAATGCAGACCCAGGAAGTTGCCTGCACAGGAAAGAACATCGTTGATGTGATCCTCATGCAATCAACATTGGAGATATCGGATGTTGTCGTTACTGCTCTCGGAATAAAACGTGAAAAAAAGGCACTGGGTTACTCCGTTGGAGAGGTGAAGTCGGATCAAATGGTTCGTGTACCTCAAAAGGACATTCTCGGTGCACTGGCAGGAAAATTGTCGGGTGTTAAAATCTCAAACACATCCAATGACATCAACGGTGAGACTTTTGTCAACATCAGGGGTATTACTTCCCTTTCAGGAAACAATAACCCGCTGGTCATTATTGATGGTGTGCCGGTTGGCGATCAAAAGGTTATGAAAGACATCAGTCCTGAGAACGTTGAGAGTGTTACAGTACTGAAAGGCCCAAGTGCGGCGGCTCTTTATGGGTCCAGGGCAGGAACCGGTGTTATCCTGATAACCAGCAAATCGGGCAAAATGAAGAAGAATGGGATAGGTGTTGAGGTGAGCGTTGGATCAACCTATTCGGTACCCTACAAATACATTAATCTTCAGAATAGGTTTACCACAGGTATAAGCGGTGTTTTAAATGAAAGCGCTTATCAGCAGTGGAATGGCCCTGAAGCCGGAGCATCAGCCATTCAATGGAACACAAACGGAGTTGCTCAGCCTCTGAAATTTTACAATCGCACACTTCAGGATTACTTTCAGACAGGTTTAGAAACAGTGGTGAATGCGAGCGTGAACGGCTCGTACGATCGCGGAACTTTCCGGCTTTCAGTTTCTCACCTCGGAGCAACAGGGGTTTATCCGGGGGTTCAATTAGCCCGCAACGGGGTGAATATGGCAGTTACCTATGACATCACCAAAAAGATAAAGATATCCACCAATCTTAGCATCGAAAATCCTAATTCGGATAACTTTCCTGTAAAAAACGGAGGCGACTCGCAGTATATGGCACTCTACCAGACTCCTCCCCACGTGAATATCAATGACCTGAGAGATTACTGGAAAACTCCTAACGTACTGCAAAAGGGAGTAAGTACAAATTATGACAATCCATGGTTTGCCGCCTATGAATTAAAAGACGGGTTCAACAGGCTGAGAATGCTTGGGAGCGTGAAACTCGATTACCAGATCCTTCCCGATCTAAAGCTGATGGGTCGCTATGCCTATAACTACAATGACAATAAAAGGACCTACAGGCAGCCTTGGTCAAGTTATGGCGGTGATGGTGGCGGAAATAACAGGGCAAATGGGATGTATAATGAGCAAATCGATAATCAGAGAGAGATGAATGCTGATTTTATGATCTCCTACACAAAGAAGATTGGAAAATTTCAGATTGACCCTTCTTTTGGTGGAAACCTGATGAAACAACGCAGTTACTCGATGTACGGTGGTGGTGACAAACTCGTTTTAGCAGGACTGTATACCCTCTCCAATGTAGACAGAAGCAGTCTTACTTATTATGATTATTCCTACAAGAAAAACATATACAGCGTCTATGGCTTGGTCAACATGAGCTATAACAACATGATTTATCTTGATGCAACTGCCAGGAACGACTGGTCGAGTACATTGCCTGAAGCCAACAGATCTTATTTCTACCCATCGGCCTCCTTGAGTGTTTTGGTGAATGAGATGTTAACGTTGCCTTCATGGGTATCGCTTTTTAAAGTCAGATCTGGCGTATCACAAGTAGGTAAAGATACCTCTCCTTATGCTATTGCGACGATACTGAGCCAGGGGACATGGGGTGCCAGTACGACTTATTCGGTTCCAGGCAGCTTACCGAATATCAACCTGAAACCTGAGATTGCCAGCTCTTTTGAAATTGGTACAGATGTCTCTTTTCTTAAAAACAGACTGGGATTCGACTTTACCTATTACAAGGTTCAGAACAAAAACCAGATCCTGAATGCAGCAACCGCATCTATGTCGGGTTATGGATCAGCAACTATCAACGCAGGTAATATAGAGAATACCGGTATTGAAATCGGATTAAACGCTGTTCCTTGGAAAACAAAGGATTGGACCTGGGATATCAATGCAAATTTCACCAAAGAAAGAAGTCAATTAAAAGAGTTGACTCCTGGTATTAATCAGTTTCTGTTCTGGGCAAGCCGCGAAGTGTATGCCTGGACCAAGGTAGGTGGCTATGTAGGTGATTTTTATGGCACAGACTCGAAACGGGTTCCGGATGGTCCTTATAAAGGCTGGAATTTACTCGATGCAAACGGCAAATTGCAAAATGGCCCGGCCGGAGGCGATTATATCGGCAGTTATATGCCCGATTTCAGGGTTGGAATGCAGACCAGCCTAAGCTACAAAAGCTTCTCTCTCTCATTAAGTTTTGACTGGAGACAAGGTGGTAAATATATGGACGAAACGATGCTGCGTCTGGGCAGGGGCGGAAAAGTTGAGTATACGCACCCTGGCGATCCCGGTTCCAGCACCTTCTCTGGTATCCTCGGCAGCAAGTCCTTTAATGGCGACCTGAATGCTATAGCCAACGAAATCAAAACTCATCCTGAAGTTTACCAGAACAATGTCTGGGTAGGTGGACGGACACAGGATCTGGGCGGATTTCCTTATCCCGCTGCAGGAACCAACGAAGGAGCCTATTTTCCTGGAGTAATATCCGATGGGAAAGGTGGTTACATCGAGAATTTCGGAGCAGCCGGAACGAAACTAATCAAGGCATACGATGTATTCCAGCCTACAGGCGGATACTTTTATCTCGACCAAAGAACAGAATGGGTTTACGATGCCTCTTTTGTTAAACTCCGGGAGATCGCACTCTCTTACACACTGCCCCCATCATGGGCGGGGAAAGTGGGCGCTCAAAGCATCATCCTTTCCGGATTCATGAAAAACATTCTCCTTTATGCCGCGAACAAGACCAACCAGGATCCTGAGTCGATGTACAATCAGCAACCTAACGGGAATACCATGCAGGGATACGTCCTATGGAATGGGTCGCCAATAGTTATGCCTGTCGGTTTTAAAGTCAATGTCACCTTCTAAAATAGAAAGAGATGAAAAAACTTCAAAATATATCGAAAAAGATGAAAAAACTAAAAACTATATTTCTCAGCATCTCAACTATAGTTATGCTGATGACAACATCCTGCGAGAATCTAACGGAGATCAACACAAGTCCCAATCAATTGAACGCCAGCGATATAAATATAAAATATGTCCTGACATCTGTTCTCTCCAGTTCCGCGACCAACTATACCCGTAATAATGTTTACGGAGGTACGATTACATTGTCGGAAGCCATGCAATACATGCAGAGAGATTATATCGATTACGCAGGCACCAATACTTTCAGTTGGACACCAGTAAATTTTAGTCCAACTAATTCCTCTTTGATTAACAGCCAGTACCTTGTTGATTATGCCAAGACCGAAATTTTAGAGGGTAACCAAAAATTCTACACTGCTGTTGGACAAATTATGCGTAGCTTTTGGTATGGTTTCATGTCGTCACTCTGGGGCGATATGCCTTATTCGGAAGCAATGAAGGCCTCGAAGGGGAACTTTACACCGGTTTTCGACGCTCAGAAGGCTATTTTTACAGGAATATTGGCCGATCTTAAGTCTGCTAATGAGCTTTTGGCGACCGTAACAACAGTTGATGGGGCTGCATCTGCTGATCTCATGTTTCAGGGCGATGTTTTAAAGTGGAGAAAATTCTGCAACTCTTTGCGCTTAAGGTACTTGATGCGACTATCTGAAAAATTGGCTGATGTACCTAATGTTAAGGAAGACTTTAGTGCAATCGTGGGCAATCCAACTTTATATCCTGTTTTTACTTCAAGCAGCGACAATGCCTCCATTGTCTATCCTGGAACAAATGAAGTCACCTCATGGCCAGGCGGACCGCTCGGCTGGAACAACAGGTCAGAATACTATCGCCGCAAACCATGTGCCACGTTTATCAATACGTTGAAGACAAACAGCGATCCACGCTTAACTACTTTTATACGCCCTGTTGATGCTCAGTTAAAGGTTAGTTCTACGGCAACAGGTTATGCGAAAGGCGCCGACGGACAAATAAGACTGAATGTTTCTCCTGCTCAGGTTGGTGCAACGGCTATTGATACAGCCAGGTACGTTGGTTTACCTCCGGCTATGGGATACCCCGACCTTTACAATCTTTCGAGTCTGACAAATTTCAATGCCCTCAAGGCTCTTAATTCCAATATTTATATTGATCAGGCTGCTAATCCGAATGTTTCTTACCTTGGCGACATCTATTCTCAAAACACGAATCCGTTAGTAAAAGCGGTCTATATGAGCTACTCCGAACTCAATTTTATACTGGCAGAAGGTCGGCTTAAGGGATGGATTACTACCGGCACAACAGTAGATTTCTATAAGGAAGGGGTACTTGGAAGCATGAGGCAATACAACATCGCAAATGGAAATCTTGCTGTTTATGATGCGGTTACCCATGCCTTGGTTGCTTATAATGAAACAGCATTTACAGGGAATCTTGTCAGCATATTTAATGGTGCAGCAAACGACACTGAGCGTTTAGGACTATTGATGTCCCAAAAGTGGCTGGGCACTTTCATGACCCCCGAATTCTGGTTCGACTGGCGTAGAACAGGCTTGCCTAATTTTGGAGCTAATTTAATATCAGGCAGTAATGGAACTAAAATTCCGGTACGATATCCATACGGTGCCGATGAATCCATTCTAAATAAAGCAAACGTTACGGCTGCAATTGCAAAATTAACTCCGGCTGAAGATAATCAATGGAGTAAAATGTGGCTGTTACAAGGATCCAGCAAACCTTGGTAACTTTTATATTATAAGCGTTCAACATTTTAATGTCGCGTAAGGCAGGAGATAAAAGTACCATCATTTGTTTCCTGCAAATTCGCTCAACCGGGGCAGTAACATTGCGCTGCCCCGGTTTTTTTATGTCGGGAAAAATATCGGAAACAATGGTGAAAATATTGGATGGCAATCCCTGGTGGGCAGCAGTTGCCCACGAAATCAGACCTGTAACTATCCAAAGGTTATTTATTTTTGGTGCTGCCATTACCGGCAGTACAATAAGGGCACAAATTAGAATTGATGTTTTTCTTGAATAATCGATGCTTTTACCTGATTTAATGAATGATGATGACACCCATCCGATGAAAATTCCGCCAAATGCCGAGGAGAAATAAATAATAATTAAAAACTATTTTATGCGATTGGAATCTAAAAACACCTCAATATCAGCATCTTTCTTAACTGCTTTTTCTGCTCTGCTAAGATCGTTTCCTATTAAGGAAATATGCCCGCTCTTAGTCCCGCCAATCTGCAAAAAGGTCTTGGTATCCTTGGGTGCAATGCATGACTGTACAAAGAGATCGTTCACATCATTACATCGAATGACCGGCTCATTTCCAATCATTGCCTTTAACCGGTATAATTCCAATCCTGTAATGTCGTCACAAACAATAGCAGACCTTGCCTCTGGTGCAACAAAATTCATTTCAAGATCGTCAAACGTCAGATTTTTAGCATGCCGACAGTAAAATCCATAGGCAGGAAGCATCCCAAACATTTTAAATTCGGGGTATTTTTCAGGAAGTTCAGCGATTTCACGATTCCCAGGTTCGGGTGTTCCTCCGCCCTGAAAAGTGAGCCGAATGTTTGTCAGCGTAATATTCTCAACCGGGAAACCTGGCAAACCAGTTATTGAACAACCTACATTGCCTACATTAATAGCCTGTACGTTGTCAATAATGATGTTTGCCAATTTACCTGTACCCGGTTTTTCCATCTTTTCATTAAAGGGCCGGGCCCGGTTGCCCAAACGGATGAAGATTGCTGCACCAACAGTGTTCATAACAACATTTGATATCGACACGCGGTCCAGTGTCCCGCCATCCACCATTTCTAAAGCGATCCCGCCAAGCGTGGTATCATATATGGTACAATTGTTCAAAGTAATGTTCTCGAAACCACCGTTTGATTCAGTCCCCAATTTAAATGCATTACAATTGGAACTGATGTTACAATTTGTAACGGTGATGTTTTTACAAACCCGATTCAAGGTACTTTTCAGAACAATTGCATCGTCTCCGGCTATGATTTCACAATTTGAAATCCTGACATTACTACAGCCATCTAAATCAATTCCGTCATTATTAACAAAATCACGACGGCTGTTCACTGTAATTCCATCAATATTAACATCTTCACATGCCAGATAATGCTGCACCCACATCGGGGAGTTGATAATAGTTACATCCCTTACCAGGACATTTTTACAATTGATAATACGGATCATATAAGGACGAACTTTATATGCCCCCTTAAAAGATGTGCCGTTTCCGTCGAGAATACCATCACCAGTAATACCAATATGTTCCAATCCTTCGCCATAAATAAGGCTTTTATCTGTGTAATTATCAGTATAGGAGCGAATACCTGAAACAGTAACAGGATAGTCGTTGAGATTACCACTTCCAATTAAGACCGCCCCTGCTTCAAAATATAACGTAATATTACTTTTAAAAAAAAGAGTCCCTGAAATGTATTTGCCAGCCGGGAAACAGACCGTGCCTCCACCTGCATTAGCACATGCATCAATTGCCGATTGTATCGGTTTTGTGTTAAGAGAAGAGCTATCGCCCCTTGCTCCGTAATCGAGAATATTAAATGAGACGGGATTCGCAAATAAAAAAGAGAATGTCGAAAACAAAACAAACAGAAGAGCTGTCAATCTGGTCATAGGCGAATTTTCGGATATTTGATTATTCAAATTTAGCGAAAAAACCTTGAATGAATCACATAATTATTCCTTTAACATCTAAAAATCTGAAGATTCTGCTATCTTTGACTATCCAATTGACAAACGGAACGAAACCATAGTTCACGGAAACGACCTTCCAAAGAACTATGTGACACGAAAGCGCTAAATAAATGCAAATTAGCTAACTATGAAAATATCAAACTATTTCCTTTTGATATCAGGAATTGCCTTTTTTGTGTCATGTGAATCAAGGCTGACAATAAGAGACGCCAATGGTGTCATGGGACAAACTGAAGCTCCGGTTTCAAAGTCTTTAAAATTAAGTGAAAGTCAGCTTGCGGTTGCAAATGAGGGACGACTCGGACTAACCGAAACAATAATAAGTTCAAATGAAAGGCGGACAATTCCAGTTCAGTGGGAAATATCAAAATCTGATAAAAATTCCCAGGCAGTCATCCTTCTTCCTTCGGGAGACCCGGGACCGCGACGGCTGGAATGGTCTGAGCTTGAGACGAAGCCCAAGTCTGTTATGCATGCAAATCAAGACCACAAAAGCGGACAAATAATTCTGTCAGATGAAGGGAAACCTGTCCTTCAATATAATTATGAGACTGTTTATGAAAGAGATGCAATTGACACATTAGCAGCAAATAAATACATCACTGCAAAGAGTGATACTTTTATGGCGAATCCCAGTATCTATGCAGTTGCCCGCAGTAATTACATTCACCCTTTATACGGACCAGGCGGAGAAATACTGACCCGTGACTGGTCGAAGGATCATCCACATCATCGTGGCATCTATTGGGCCTGGCCTGAAGTCGATTTCGGCAGCAAACGTGGTGATCTTCACGCACTGCAAATTGTTTTCGCGCGGCCAACCGGGAAAATTAAACTTCAAAGCGGTCCGGTATTTGCCCAGATTGAAGCCGAAAATCTTTGGATGTGGAAAAATACTATACCCATTGTGCGCGAGGTGGCTGTTATTCGTGCATATCGTTCCACCTCGAAAGGAAGAATCATCGATCTTGCATTCCGATTTATTGCGCTAAAAGACAGTGTTACCATCGCCCGACGGGGTACCGAACATTACGGAGGACTAAACGTGAGGATGCAGACCCCAAAAAATCAGCACATCGCATTTACCACCGACTCATCTAATTTAAAGCCAAGGCGCTCATGGTCTGACTTAAGCGGACTCTTTGCAGGAGCAAAGGCAACCTCCGGCCTAATGGTAATTCAGCATCAAAAAAATCCCGATTACCCCGGCGACTGGATCCAATACCCTGAACTTTCGTGGGTTCAGCCAACCTTTCCGGCCTCGGGTACACGCTATAAACTAATCCCCGGAAAACCATTGATACTGCGTTTCCGGCTTTTTATCCACTCTGGAAGCCAACCGAACAAAGCCCTGTCAGTTTTACTGTGGGATGCCTTTAATTCAGAACTGGCTCCCCTTCCAACCTTTTCTTTTCCCGAAACAGAACCGGCGAAGTAAAACTTAAGTAACTGTCAATTAACAATAACATTAACTAATCACCATAATCATGAAAACAGAAAATGAAAATTCATCATTTACCCGTCGTCAGTTTATCAAAACCAGTGGTGCTGCAACAATCGCTGCACCCATAATTCTGAAATCTTCGGTTCTTCAAGGACAGGGCAGGGCTCCGGGTGATAAAATTAATCTGGGCATAATTGGATGTGGCGGTTTGGGGAAAGCGAATCTTAACGCATGTGTAGCCCAGTCGAATGTAGTCGTAGTTGCTGCCTGCGATGTATGGAAAGAACGTTTGGATCCCATTGTTGAAAAATTCAAAAATACCTGCACAGGATATACCGATTTCAGAGCCATGCTTCTACACAAAGACCTTGACGCTGTGATAATTGCAACTCCGGCACACTGGCATGCCATCATGGCAATTGAAGCCGCCAAGGCGGGCAAAGATATTTACCTGCAGAAGCCAATGACGATGCATATTGGCGAAAGTCTCGCTGTAAGAAATGCAGTGAAAAAACACAATGTCATTTGCCAGATCGGGACACAGATTCATGCCAGTGAGAATTACCGCCGGGTAGTCGAGTTAATACGCTCAGGCAATCTTGGTGAAATAGCCACCGTAAGAACTTTTAATGTAATGAATGAAGCCAAAGGAATTGGCTTAGGAAATAATACCACTAATATTCCCAAAGGAATGGATTGGGAGATGTGGGTAGGACCGGCACGGATGCAGCCTTTTAATCCAAATCTGGTAAAAGATGCCTTCTATCACGGATTCTGGTATGATTTCAGCGGAGGTTGGACACCGGGTATGGCACCTCATATTATAGACCTCCCAATTTGGGCAATGGATCTGGGTTATCCGACAGAAGTAAGTGCCACCGGCGGACGTTTTATTATCAAAGATGATGGCGATGCTTACGATAACCATGAAGTAATCATGCGGTATCCCAACCTTACGATGAGCTGGATGAGTTCATTGACCAATAGTTATGGATTTGACTTCGCTCGCGGAAAAGAGACCAGACGCAGATTGGGGATCTATTTTCACGGCGTTAACGGCACTTTACAAACCGATTACAGCAATCATCTCATTTTACCGGAAGGGAACCGGATGGATGAGATGAAAACGCCTCCGGTATCGATACCTCCGTCACCCGGCCATGAAATAGAATGGCTCGAATGCATTAAATCACGCAAACAGCCCTCATGCAATCCGGGTTACCACGTTCGGGTAGATGTTCCGATCCAGCTTAGCACACTTTCTCTAAAACTTGGCCGTTCAATCAGGTTCGATCCCGGTACGGAAAAAATCGTCGGAGATAATGAAGCATCAAAGCTGGCTATACCGGAATATCGTGCACCATGGAAGTTTCCAAAGGAATATTTATAGCTGAGATTATTCAATTGCCATTTCATTCGTGTTTGCCAAGCGCAGAATCATGGGTGTTTCATAGATAAATACCAAACTTTCTAACCAATATTTAATGATCGCATCTAATCCATTGCTT
This sequence comes from Mariniphaga sp., assembly GCA_037133495.1. Taxonomy (GTDB): domain Bacteria; phylum Bacteroidota; class Bacteroidia; order Bacteroidales; family Prolixibacteraceae; genus JAAFHB01. The sequence goes on from JBAXOA010000041.1 coordinate 16,613, forward strand.
GGAACCGGCCTTCACGCGATTGGTGGAGCCTCAGCAGCAAGCTGTTATCTCCCAAGCACACAAACCAGAAAATGGTCATGGGGCACTTTCTGGCTTGTACAAGCCTTGTTTGCATGGATCATCATGCCTCTTTTCCTGGGCTGGCTCACGGTGCCGGGCTTTTTTAGAATCTTAGCGGAAGCGCCTTCGAAACCTTTTTGGGCCGCTTTCCTCCTTGGTGGCGCTTATGGTTTTGGTGGAATGTCGTTTGGAAAAGCAATCAATTATATCGGTTACTCCCTGACTTACACGCTCGCCATTGGTATTTCGGCTGTTTTGGGTACGATTTTTCCATTGATCATTTTCGGTGGACTTGGCAATTTTTTCACAAAACCAGGAGGCAATATTGTTTTGATTGGAATGATCCTTTCCTTAATCGGAGTAATTCTTTGCGGATGGGCCGGATTTAAAAAGGAAAAAGATCTGAATGCCATCACTTTGGACCAAAAAGGTTTTAATATGACCATTGGATTACTTCTGACTATCGTTGCTGGAGTGCTTTCAGGGGTCTTTAATCTTTCACTCGAATATGGCCAACCTATTGCAGATATTGCAGCCCAAAACGGAGCCGGAAATTTTCAGGGTAATGCCAAAATGATTCTCTCAACATCCGGATGTTTTGCAGTTAATTTTATATGGTTTGTTGTGGCCGGTATCAGGCAGGGAACCTTGAAGGAGCTTCTTCCCGGAAATGGTGTGACAGGCAAGGAAATATTCCGAAACTGGAGCTGGTCTGCTTTGGCAGGATCACTCTGGTGTTTTCAGTTTTTCTTCTACGGACTGGGGCATGTCAAGATGGGTAATTTCCAATTTGTCAGTTGGGTGCTTCACATGTCGATGCTCATCTTCTTTAGTTATATCGTGGGATTATTGATGAAAGAGTGGAAAAGTGTCAGACCCAAGACCAATGTCATTCTCATTATTGGCCTGTTAACACTGATTGCCTCTTTTTGTGTTACCAGTTATGGAAGCTATTTCGGTGAACAAATTATTAATGCTGCTATTAAATAACTTTAAGTCAGTATAAGGCTCAGATAAAGTTTGAAGTGAAACGCAAAAACTCCGAAGGATTTGAAAGTTAATCAAAAATTAAATTCTATATAAGTCACAAAAAATTGTGCTGCAATCTTAAAATGGAGTACAAAATATATTGCATATATTCAACCCGTTTCGGGTTGTGGGCCGGGGGGTACCTTTTACCCTCAAATGCTTTGAGGGTCATGAATATTAAACCCTTCCGGGTTAATCTGAACCATTAAATTGTTTTTATACTTCTGAAAGTTCACAATATACAATTTCTATTCGTGAATCCACCTGATAACCAAAATGTTACAAACCATAAACTCCAAAGGATTTAACTATTAATGGTCACCGGCAACGCCAGTGAAAAAAAAATACCAGGCTAAACAACCCGGAACGGGTTGAATAATTACTATTTTTAAATTTTGGAATTTGAGCATCCTGAAAATCTGCTTTTTCTCTTAACTTAACTACCTTTGGGTCATTAGGAGAAAGAAGAATATATAGAAATCCTCCATTGAACAGATCTTTACAATCCGGATTTTAACATGATAAAAACAAACCTTACTGCTCTGTTCCTCTTACTTGCAATTACCGTTTTTGGTATTTCAACAAAAATAAAGCAAACCTATTCTGTTCCGGAATCACCCTGGGAGGAATCATTTGGGAACCATCGTGCAATTTTAGAAATCTCAAAAGCGGCTGCTGTGGTCAGTCTTGACCTGATATGGCGCAGACATGACGCAAAACCTGAAAATAAACGATTTCTGATAGTATCGGCAGAAACCGGTGATACAATATCCAATATTTACCGCTATCAGGTTAACAACGAAAGGTGCCTGATCGCTTTTGGTCCTGTGATAAAAGCAGGGAAATACTACTTCTACTATTTGCCGTATGAAGTTCAGAAAGATTATGGAAATTATGGGAAAGACTACCTTGAACCTGAAAAAGCACCCTCCCAAGATTGGGTTAACCAACACCATATTAATGACAATAAATTAGTTGACAACTTCCCGTCGGCAAAAAATATCGGATTTCAGTCACGCTCTGCATTCGACAGTTTTTATCCGATGGAAATAATTTCTCTGATTTTCGAAAAAAATAGTTTGCTTGCAAAATTTCCTGCTGATTACCTGATTTTTCCGGAAAACAGGACTTTTCCAATCAGAATGAAAGATGATATACCTTTAAAATGGGTCGAAAAAGGTCCTTCAGAAAACTTTTATGGTGAAGCAAATAAAAACGAATACTATGCCTTTCAGCTTGGAGTTTATGCCACAAAAAAAGGATTAGAAAACGTGAAAGTGGAGTTTTCTGACCTTGGAAACAATAGCTTTAAAATTCCCGCATCGGGGCTGACCTGCTTTAATACGGGCGGAACTGATCCTTACGGACAATCTTTCGAAAAACGTGTCGATGTAATCAAAGGATCTGTTCAACCTTTGTGGATCGGCATCGATATTCCTGAAAAAATCCCTGCCGGCATCTATAAGTGTTTGGTTAAAGTAATTCCTGAAAACAGCACACCACAAACGGTGGAGGTTTCACTTAAGATAGGGGATAAAATATTGGCCGACCGTGGGGATAATGAACCATGGAGACACTCCCGGCTTAGATGGCTCAACTCAACAATGGGGATTGACGATCAGCCGACCAAACCCTACGAGCCAATTGAATTTTTAGGTAATTCTGCTTACCGGCTTACGAATAAAAAACTAACGATCGACAAAAGCGGTATGCCGGGTTCTATTCAGATCGCGGGAACTGAAATACTGGCACATCCAATCTCCTTTGTGGTGGAAACACAAGCCGGAAATGAGGAATTTTCCTTACCTGAAAATATTGAACTCTTAAAAAACAAGCCCGGTGCAATGAGCGGAGGTTGGAACAACCATTCGGCAAACTTCGGGCTGTCAGGCGTTGGGGTGATTGAATCAGACGGCTACATCAACTATAAGATTCACTTAAAAGCGCAGAATGACATTAACGTAAATGATATCAGGCTCGAGATACCGCTTGTCGGTGACAGAACCCAATATATGATGGGGATGGGATTGCCCGGCACCAAAATTCCGCTGAGCCACGAGTCCAAATGGAAAGGACCTTACGACAGTTTCTGGATAGGCGGTGCAGATGCCGGAATCTGGTGCGAACTAAGGGGCAGCACATATCACGGTCCGCTGTTGAACCTTTACCACCCTGCCCCACCGGAATCGTGGTACAACAACGACAAAGGCGGATTCCGGATTGAACGTACGGAAAGTGAAACCAAGGCTATTGTTTATAGCGGAAAGAGAGAACTAAAAACAGATGAAAGCATTGATTTTGAGTGGTCATTATTGATAACTCCAGTGAAAAAAATCAATCCTAAAAAGCAGTTTACCGACAGGTATTATCACAATGGAGGCAATCCGATGCCTTCAGATTCTGATTTGTCGTGTGGCGTTAAAATTGTGAATCTGCACCACGCCAACAACTATAATCCACATATCAATTATCCCTTTATTGCCGTAGATTCGATGAAATGGTTTGTAAAACAGCTGCATGCCAAGGGTCAGAAGGTGAAAATTTATTACACTATTCGCGAGCTGACTAATTACACAACAGAACTATGGGCGCTGCGAAGTCTTGGTAATGAGATATTAGGAGAGGGCAAAGGAGGAGGCTATCCATGGTTGCGCGAGCACCTCATTAACGGATACCGGCCTCAATGGTATCAATACTTTCCTGATAAAAGTGCCGATGCCTCCATCGTAAATGCTCCCGGCGATTCGCGATGGTACAATTATTACATCGAAGGGCTGGCGTGGCTGGTTCGTAATATAGATATTGATGGACTTTACCTCGATGATGTTTCTTATGACCGGAGAACAGTAAAGCGGATACGAAAAGTGCTGGATAATGAAAAGCCTGGATGCCTTCTCGATCTGCATTCCAATACCGGGTTTTCCAAAGGTCCTGCGACCCAATATGCCGAGTATTTCCCTTATATGGATAAGCTTTGGTTTGGCGAAAGTTTCCAATACGATAACATGACGGCAGAAAACTGGCTGGTCGAAGTATCCGGAATTCCTTTTGGGTTAATGGGTGATATGCTTCAGGGTGGTGGCAACCGTTGGCGCGGGATGGTTTATGGAATGACAGTCCGCCATCCGTGGACAACTGAAGGCGTCCTTTGTGATCCACGTCCGGTATGGAAAATATGGGATGAATTTGGAATTGAATCCTCTTCCATGCAAGGATATTGGGAGAAAGATTGTCCGATCAGGACCAGTCGATCCGACATAAATGCCACTCTGTACCAGAAAAAAAATTCGTCGTTGATCTCTGTTGCAAGCTGGAACGACCATCCTGTCCGGTTTTTATTTAAATTCGATTGGCAAAAGCTCGGAATCGATTCAGCCAAGGTGGTTTTAGTCGCTCCTGCGATAAAAGATTTCCAAAATTACACTATCTTTAATCCCGTTGATTCAATCCCGATTGCACCCCAAAAGGGATGGTTATTTTATCTTCGTGAAAAAAATTAAGCTAATATTAAATACCCATGAGAAAACTAATTCTGTGTCTGGTCGCCGTGCTTTACGTGGCAATTTCAAATGATTTATTTGCCCAATCAGTACAAATTTCCGAAAAACAAACTCCGCTGATCACCTATCCATTTTCAGACCCCGATCCGATTCCAAATCCGGGAAGGATTTATCCTTATGCCCGCTTCGAAGGTTATTCCGACAAAGGAGTTACCCATAACTGGAAAATGGTGGAACTGGAAAATGACTACATCAAGCTTTGGATTACCCCGGAGATTGGGGGTAAGATTTGGGGTGCCGTCGAGAAAGTGACCGGTAAAGAGTTTATTTATTTCAACCATGCGGTGAAATTCAGAGATGTGGCCATGCGAGGCCCCTGGACTTCAGGAGGAGTCGAATTTAATTTTGGAGTAATTGGACACGCACCAACGACCTCATCACCGGTTGATTACATGGTTCGCACAAACCTTGACGGCAGTGTGAGCTGCTTTGTGGGAGCAATTGATTTCCCCTCCCGCACACGCTGGAGTGTCGAAATTAACCTGGCAAAGGACAAGGCTTATTTTACAACCCGCTCCGTATGGGATAATCCGACGAAGGAGGAACAGTCATATTACCATTGGATGAATCTGGGGATTAAAACTGCAGGCAACCTGGAATATTCTTTCCCCGGAAATTATTTTCTGGGTCATGATGGTAAACCTTCGTCCTGGCCTGTCAATGAGAAAAAACGCAAACTTAATTTTTATGAGAGCAATAATTTCGAAGGCTACAAATCATACCATGTTTTTGGCGAAGCAACCGGTTTCTACGGGGCTTACTGGCATAATGATGATTTCGGGTTTGTCCATTACGCCGACTATGACGATAAACCCGGCAAGAAAGTCTGGATTTGGGGATTGTCCGATCAGGGAATGATCTGGGAAAAGCTGCTGACAGATACCGATGGTCAATATACCGAAATTCAGTCGGGAAGATTGTTTAACCAGGCTGCAGGCGAAAGCAGCCTCACCCCATTCAAAAATCGCGAATTTGCTCCTGCATCGACTGACGAATGGACCGAATACTGGTTTCCTGTAAAACAAACCAAAGGATTAAAATACGCACAACCAGAAGGTTCCGTCAATCTTCAGCAACAAGGAACGACCTTCACCTTAGGATATTGTCCAAATGAAAAAACAGATGGAAAACTGGAAGTCAGAAACGGCAATACAACCGTTTTCACCAAAGAAATTCATTCTGACCCGATGCAGGTGACTAATGCATCTTTTGAATATTCAGGAAGCTATAACAGCTTAAGCATTTGGTTGAATAATAAATTATTTTTCGAGACGAACCGCGAAAAGCATCTGCTCAAACGCCCTGTTGAATCGCCATCGTCATTCAATTGGGAAACTGCTTTCGGTCATTACACCAAAGGGAAAGAGCAAGAACGTCAGCGCATGTACAAAACTGCCGAGGCAGAATATCAAAAGGCACTTGCTGTTGACCCTTGGTTTGTCTCTGCTTTAACTGGAATGTCACATCTGGCTTATCGGAAAACAGATTATCGCGCGGCCCTGGATTATTCGTTAAAGGCTCTTTCTGTTGATACTTACGATGCCGAAGCTAATATGAGTTATGGATTGGCCGGGCTGGCTTTAAGAGATACCACTTCAGCGATTGATGGTTTTTCCATTGCATCAGCCGGCATTTCTCAAAGAAGTGCAGCCTTTAACGCCCTTTCTTCTGTTTTTCTCAGTCGGGGCGATTACAATAAAGCCCTTGAATATGCCGATAAAAGCCTTTTATACAATCAGTTGGGATCGGATGCTATTCAATTAAGACTTCATAATCTTCGAAAACTGGGAATGAGAGTGAGAGCAGAAAATGGACGCAGTAAGCTGGAGCAAAAAGACCCTTTGAATCATTTTATCCGCTTTGAAGCGTTTCAAGCGAATCCTTCAGCCGAAAATAAAATTAACGTTCAAAATCATATTACTTGCGAGCTACCTGAGGAATCTTATCTGGAATATGCACTTTGGTACTTTCGTAACGGTCAATTTTCCGATGCGTTGAAAAGTCTGGAAATAGCTCCGGAGAATCATCCGGTCGTAGTGCTTTGGAAAGCTTACCTAAACCATTTAACAGGGAACCAGCCAGTTGCAGATGCGATGTTGAAAGAAGCAATTCAAATGAATCCGCAATTCGTCTTTCCTTTTCGTATTGAGACACTAAAACCTTTGGAATGGGCTAAATCTGTCAGTGACAGCTGGAAAGTTGATTATTATACCGGCCTAATTTATTTGAATGCTGGAGCAGATGAAAAGGGTCAGAAACTTTGGGAAAATTGTGAAAACAAACCCGATTTTTCCCCGTTTTATATTGCCCGTTCCCGACTCCTTAATCGTGGCAATCAAAAGGCAGAAGCCGATATCGTGAAAGCGCTGGCTCTGGCAGGAAACGACTGGCGCACCGGACTATTTGCATCCAGATATTATATGGAGCAGGGAAACAAACTGAAAGCCGAAGAACTAGCCCAAAGTTTTAGTGCCAAGAACCCCCAAAACTATTATCTGGGTCTGCACTATGCCAAGATGCTGGAAATGAACCATAAATATCCCGCATGTGTGGGCTTGCTTCAGAAAATCAAAGTTTTACCTAATGAAGGAGCTACCGATGGCCGTGTTGTATGGAGGAATGCGAATATGGGAAATGCTTTGGACTTCATAAAATCTAAAAAATACCAGAAAGCACTCACGGCTATTGAATTGGCAAGACAATGGCCGTCAAATCTGGGAGTGGGAAAACCCTATCTGGTGGATGAACGACTTGAGGATTATATCGCACTCCAATGCTATCAGCAGCTAAAAAACGAGCTGTCAGCTACAGAAATGAAGGAAAAAATCGCAGGAAAAGCTGTATTGCAAAATTTATCATCCGATGCAAACGATTTTCTCTCGGCATGGCTATTAAAGATGAATGGGAATAAGTTGGAAGGTGACCGGATAATGAAGGCATTGAATGATAAAAACCCCACCTCTAAAACCGTTCAGTGGTGTAAAGCCATCTATTCCGGCGATTCGGAAAAAGCAAAAATAATTGTCACGGAGGATAATGGTAATGACCAAACGATTCTTCTCTTTAGCAGGGTAATTAACATTGAAATGAAATAATTCCTTATTAAAGGCATCAAATACTCTCTCATGAAACCGCTTCAACTGATCGTTTTGCATCTATTCATTGGTTTGGGACTTAATCATGCAACCGCACAACCGCCTCTTCCCTCCCATAATCTCAGTTTTCAACACCTTGCATCTACCTGGGATGAGGCAATTCCGCTTGGCAACGGAATGTTGGGTGCATTGGTCTGGCAAAAGGAGGATCGGCTTCGTATCTCCCTTGACCGTGCCGATTTATGGGATTTGCGTCCTATGGAGAATTTCACAAAACCCGAATTCAGCTTTAAATGGGTCCAACAACAGGTGAAAGCGAATACTTACAAACCTGTTCAGCAGCTGTTCGATGTGCCTTACGATCAGTTACCGGCACCTTCAAAAATTCCGGGTGCTGCACTCGAGTTTGACACTAAAAGTCTGGGAGAGGTAGTTCTGGTTAAATTATCTCTCAACAATGCCCTTTGCGAAACGAAATGGAAGAGTGGGGCAAAACTCCAAACCTTTGTCCATGCATCTCAATCAGCGGGATGGTTTCGGTTTGAAGGAGTATCCAAAGATTTTATTCCACGACTAATTCCTCCGCTATACAAAAAAGAAAGTGTGAGCACGGCCAATAATCCGGTCGACGGGCAGGACTTGCAACGCTTGGGATACGAACAGGGGAAAGTCGTTCAGCAGTCCAACAAATTAATTTACAGACAAAAAGGATGGAACGGATTTGAATACGAAGTAGCAGTTACCTGGAAATATTCAGGCAATACGCTCACTGGGATGTGGACCATAACTTCATCCACTTCAGAAAAAGAATTTAAAAAGAATGCGGGCACCATCGTCGGCGGAATGGCTGAAAAAACAAATTACGAATCAGAATTAAAATCACATTCCATTTGGTGGAAAGAATTCTGGAGTAAATCCTCAATCAGCTTACCCGATACAGTTCTCGAAAAACAATGGTACCTCGAACAGTACAAGTTTGGATGTGCGGCTCGTGCCGATACGCCTCCTATTTCGTTGCAGGCAGTCTGGACTGCTGATAACGGAAAGCTTCCGCCCTGGAAAGGCGATTTTCATCACGATCTGAACACTCAACTGAGCTATTGGCCAGCCTATTCAGCTAATCATCTCGATCTGGAGGAGGGTTTCCTCAACTGGCTTTGGAAATACCGTGACTCATTCAAAAAATACACCAAAACCTACTTTGGAACCTCGGGCATGAATGTGCCGGGAGTGACTACGCTCATCGGCGAACCGATGGGAGGATGGATTCAATATTCATTCGGTCCTACTGTTGGCTGTTGGCTGGCTCAGCATTTCTATCTGCATTGGATCTATTCAAAAGATGAAAATTTTCTGCGCGAAAAAGCTTACCCCTGGCTGACGGATGTGGCGACTTATCTCGATGAAATTTCCGTAAGGGATGAAAATGGGATGCGCAAACTGCCTATTAGCGCCAGTCCGGAGATTCACGACAATTCCATTAAGGCCTGGTTTCCGCAAACAACCAATTTTGATCTGGGTTTTATCCGCTGGACCTTTGAGAAAACGGCAGAACTAGCAAATGAACTGGGTAAGAAAGAAGAAGCTGCCAAATGGAATGCCATCTTAAATGAGTGGCCCACCTTCGCATTGGATGAGGCAGGAGGATTGGCTTTTGCTCCCGGCCATCCATATGCTGAATCGCATCGCCATTTTTCGCATCTTGTAGGATGGCATCCATTGGGTGTTATCGATTGGTCAAAAGGTGAAAAAGAACAAAAAATAATACAGTCTACCCTTAAAAACCTTGAAGAAAAAGGACCGGATTGGTGGTGTGGCTATTCCTACAGCTGGCTCGGGAATTTATATGCACGTGCATTTATGGGTGAAAAGGCAGCAGAAACACTGCGGATTTTCTCAGAAAATTTCTGTCTCCCCAACAGTTTTCATGTCAATGGGGAGCAGTATAATAAAGGCTACTCGAAGATGAAGTACCGTCCTTTTACCCTCGAAGGGAACTTTGCTTTCGCGGCAGGTGTTCAGGAGATGCTGATTCAAAGTCATACAGGAATAATCAATATCTTTCCTGCTATTCCGGCCGGCTGGAAGAATATTTCATTCTCAACATTACGAACTGCCGGAGCATTTCTGGTATCTGCTGAAAAAAAAGACGGTAAAATGGAAACTATTACGGTCATTTCTGAAAAAGGAGGAATCTGCAAGATTAAAAATCCATTCGGAAACGACTCATACAAGGCAAAATATAGCTGGAACGGCACCTTAAAATCGGATGAAAATATCCTTACAATTGTATTTCCGAAAAGCGGGCGGGTGATACTTTCGAGATAATCGTATTGTTGCCCGACACAGCACCCTGAAGCCGAAAATCTTCATAAAATATTAATTGACAATTTCTTAAATCTCATGGCATGCGCAGAATATTAATGATTTTCTCCCTGGTAGGGTTCTTAACTGTCAACGTATTTAGTCAGAACAGCACCCATTCATTTACCTTGTCAAAAAGCGAATTTATGCTGGACGGAAAGCCCTTTCAGTTGATATCCGGTGAGATGCATCCGGCCCGGATTCCCGTTGAATACTGGAGACACCGTATCCAGATGGCTAAAGCGATGGGATGCAACACGATAGCGGCCTACATTTTTTGGAATTATCACGAATCAGATTCTGGTATATTTGATTTTCAAACCGAAAACCACAATATTTCCCAATTTATACATATTGTTCAGGAAGAGGGAATGTGGCTGATATTACGACCCGGACCGTATGTTTGTGCAGAATGGGATTTTGGCGGATTACCTTCTTATTTACTCAGCATTCCGGATATAAAAGTTCGCTGTATGGATTCCCGCTACACTGTAGCTGTTGAGCGCTATCTTCAAAAACTGGCGGTTCAGGTAAAAACACTTCAGGTCACTCAAGGTGGTCCAATTCTGATGGTTCAGATAGAAAATGAATATGGCAGCTATGGTAACGACCGCACTTATATGCAATGGCTCAAGGATGTGTGGAAGAAAAATGGTATTGAAGTACCTTTCTACACCTCCGACGGAGCAACACCTTATATGCTGGAGGCCGGATCGCTTCCTGATGCGGCTATCGGACTTGATCCGGGAACCAATGCATCTGAGTTTTCGGCTGCAACTAAAACAAATCCTGATGTTCCCTCGTTTTGCAGCGAACTTTATCCGGGATGGCTTACCCATTGGGGCGAAAAATGGCAACGCCCCGACACAGCCAGCTTGATTAAAGATGTGCGCTGGCTGATGGACAACAAGAAGTCATTCAATTTATATGTTATTCATGGAGGGACAAACTTCGGTTATTGGGCTGGGGCCAATGCTTTTAGTCCAACACAATACCAACCTGATGTGACGAGCTACGATTACGATGCCCCGATTAATGAAATGGGACAGGCAACTCCGAAATATTATGCTTTACGCAATCTGCTAATCAAATATTTGCCACAGAATCAAAAATTACCATCTGTTCCGGCTCCCATGCCGGTCATTGAAATACCTGAAATTAATTTCACTGCCTCGGCTTCCGTATGGGAGAATCTTCCAAATGAAATAAGGTCGCCGCAACCAAAACCAATGGAGATGTTTGGTCAAAAAGCAGGGTTTATTCTATACAGAACCAGCCTTATCGGGCACAAAAAAGGAAAACTGCGGATTACAGAATTGCATGATTACGCCACAATTTTTGTAGATGGAACATTCATTGGCAAACTCGACCGAAGCAAAGCGGAAAACACGATCGAATTGCCCCCTTCCAATTCTCCAAATCCACAGCTTGACATATTAGTTGAAGGGATGGGACGAATTAATTTCGCGGAATATATGATCGATCGTAAAGGAATTACTGAACGCGTTTCACTAAATGGAATGACCCTTATGAACTGGCAGGTATTCACGCTTCCGTTCGAAGAGAAATATATGAATGGGCTGAAATTCTCTTCCGCCACGGTTACCCGACCCGGCAATTTTTTTAAAAGTGAATTTGAACTTACAACAACCGGCGATACTTATCTGGACTTAAGTCAGTGGGAAAAGGGTGTGGTTTGGATAAACGGACACAATCTGGGAAGATATTGGAATATTGGTCCACAAAAACAATTGTACTGTCCTGCTCCATGGCTGAAAAAGGGAAAAAACGAGCTTGTTATTTTCGATTTGCATCAACTCACTTCGAAGCCTGTGAAAGGAATAAAAACTATGAAATAAAACTCATATTTATATTCAACAATTCTTATTAAGATTGCCCTTCAAATGGAGGAGTATTTTAAAAAATTCAGAACTGAAATCATCGGTCTAGATCAGACTTTCGAATCTCCATACGGAGAGAAAAAAATCGTTTATGCCGACTGGATTGCAAGCGGCCGACTGTACCGACCTATCGAGAATCTAATTATCAATAAGTTCGGCCCCTTTGTTGGCAATACCCATACAGAAACCTGCGAAACGGGAACCCTGACAACGATGGCCTACCATCTGGCACAGAAGAAAATCAAGGAGCATGTCAATGCAGGGCCTAAAGATGTGATTATCAATGCAGGGTCCGGAATGACCACCGTGATTAATAAGTTTCAGCGGATTCTGGGATTCCGGGCGATGCATAAGATCGATAAGCTCATTGCTTTGCCGAAAGAAGATCGGCCGGTAGTTTTTATCACTCACATGGAACACCACTCGAACCATACCTCCTGGCTGGAAACCATTGCCGATGTTGTGCAACTGCAGCCCGACAAGGAATTACTGGTCGATCCGGGACAGTTGATGGCAGAGCTGGAAAAATATCAGGACAGAAAAATGAAGATAGGGTCATTTACAGCCTGTTCCAATGTAACGGGTATTACAACTCCCTATCATGAGATGGCAAAAATAATGCACCAAAATGGAGGCTTGTGTTTTGTGGATTTTGCAGCTTCAGCACCTTATGTCACCATCGATATGCATCCCAAAGATCCGCTTCAGGCGCTGGATGCCATCTTTTTCTCGCCTCACAAATTTCTCGGAGGACCAGGCAGCTCAGGCGTACTCGTTTTTAATTCAGCTATTTACAACAGTTCTGCTCCCGACAATTCAGGAGGAGGAACAGTCGATTGGACGAATCCCTGGGGCGAATTCAAATATATCGACGATATCGAAACGCGTGAGGATGGAGGAACTCCGCCATTTTTACAAACTATTCGCACTGCTCTTTGCATCGAACTAAAAAATAAGATGGGAGTCGAAAACATTAAAATACGCGAAAGAGAGCTCGTCCAAATTGCATTTTCAGAGCTTGAAAAAATACCTGATCTTCATATTCTGGCTAACAATATTCACGACCGGCTGGGGATCATCTCCTTTTATATCGATAATCTCCATTTTAATCTCGCGGTAAAATTATTGAACGACAAATTCGGTATTCAGGTACGTGGCGGATGCGCCTGTGCCGGAACTTATGGTCATTTTTTACTGGATGTGAGTCATGATAAATCGAACCAAATAACCCGGCGGATAAATTTTGGTGATCTCTCGCAAAAACCGGGCTGGATAAGGCTATCGCTCCATCCTACAATGACCAATGATGAACTTTATTTAATTACCGGAGCCTTGAAGCAAGTTCAGCAGCATCATCCTGAGTGGGGAAAAGATTATGCCTATAACAATAAAACCAACGAATTCAGGCATTTTAAGGAGCCGGAAGATAAAACAGTAAGGGTCGCCGACTGGTTTAATCTGGCTTAGGCAGTGATTTGCGGTTCTAAATCTTTTTATTTTCCCTCTTCAGGAAATAATTCAGAGCTTTCTTAAAGTCAGCAGAAGAAGAGATTTGAAAAAAGTTCTTAGGGAGATGAGGTTGCTCCTGTTTAATTTGCCATCCGCTAACCAAAAATATTTTATTTGGAAAAGCCCTACGTTTTTTTTCGATTCTTTTAACCAATGTTCCCACTCCCTGGGAGACAACAAATGAAGTGAAAATAATCTGAAAAGGGCGGATATGATCCATCTTAAAAATGTCGCGAAAAGGAACTGAGGTTCCAAGATAGATCACTTCAAAATCAGCCTTGCGGGCCAGATAGTTGTAATAAAGCATACCCATCTCGTGAAACTCTCCTTCCGGGAGGTAGAATAATATCCTGGGTCGTAACTGATTCGATGTAATATGCTCATTTTCAATTGCTACAATTAACTTCTGCCGTATAAGATTTGTGATAAAATGTTCCTGGGCAGGAAATATTGTGCCAGCAAGCCACAAATTACCAATAGTTTCAAAAAACGGGAATATTAATTGCTCTATTGTAGATTCAAATCCCAAATTTTTGACCGATTTTTCAAAAACAAGATTAAACTCAATTTCGTCCACCTCGATAAGGGCCTTTACCAAATTACTGGTTTGGGTAGTCAGTGACGGGACTTCGTTGTTTAATCGCAAAATCAGTTCTTTAATCTGATCCGGTTCAAGTTCGGCGATTTTCGAAATCTTATATCCGTTTTGATTCAACAGGGAAGTATTCATCAGCTTTACAAGATCATCATCCGAATAATAACGGATATTGGCGTTGGTACGCTGAGGTTCGATTAAGTGGTATCGCTTTTCCCATATCCTGATTGTGTGAGCTTTAATCCCGGATAATTTTTCCAGATCCTTTATCGAATATGTTGACATATAACTAGAAGATTAACAGAATAATAATTGATAAAAAAGGTTAAAGTTTCAATATCACAACAGTAAGGATTAATTCCAGCCAAAATAGTCAAATAACCAATAGTGAATGAAATTATCTGAATAAATTTTGAATCTCATAGGAACACTTAATTTATGGAAAAATTAAAATTCCCCGGTAAAGCTTATCAATTAACTTACTGAGAGACCTGAAACTCTAGAGTAATGACAAAAGCTATCCGGGGAATTTCCCAATCAAAAAATGATTCAAACTTAAAATTAAGGAACGATCACTTTATCAATCACATGTACTACTCCATTCGATCCCTGAACATCAGCTTTAATGACATGGATATCGGTTCCAATAGTTACACTACTTCCGCTAACCATAACCTTAAGTGCCTTCGTAGAATTTAATGTAGGCACTGAACCAGATGAAAGACTTCCAGACTGAACATTCCCACTAACAACATGAGCCAAAAGTATCGGTGTAAGCTGATCCTTTGTAAGTGCATCTACACCGCTAATCTTCAAAGCAGAAAACAACGCAGCAAAAGCATCATTGGTCGGTGCAAATACCGTGAAAGGTCCTGCACCGGATAATGTTGTTGCAAGATCTGCTTTAACAACTGCAAGGACAAGTGTGCTGAATATGCTGTTTTGAAGTGCAAGATCTACAACGGTCGGAGGAAGAAGCACCTTGTCAATAACATGTATAATTCCATTAGTTGCGACAACGTCCGTTGCAATTACTTTAGAACTATTATTCAACAATACTCCATTGGCTGTTGCAATCTGAACCACAATATTCTTTCCAAATGCTGTACTTAAAGTCGGGAAGTATCCGGCGGTGACTTTAGCAGCTGGAATGTAACCACTCAGGACATGATAAAGAAGTATAGGAGATAATGTTCCTGTCGATAAATCATTTAATGTAACACCCAATTTAGACAACAGAGCAGAGAAGGCAGCATTAGTAGGAGCAAACAGAGTATATGTTTTGGTATTATCTGCCAAGGCGTTCACCAGATTCGCCTTTGTTACCGCAGCAACAAGTGAAGAGAAATTTGGATTAGCCACTGCATGATCAACAAGACTCATTGGCAAAAGTACCTTGTCAATAACATGAATTACTCCATTATTAGCCATGATATCTGTCTTTGTAATCTTTGACCGTCCGTTAATTGTTGTACTTGACATATCAACGTACATTGAAAGGTTGGAACCACCAACCGGACCTGCTGAAAGGGTTGAATAATAGCCGGTAGTCATCTGTGAAGCACCCGCTTTGCCTGACTTTACATGATAAAGCAAAACATTTGTCAGTGTTGCCGTCGGAATATCATTTAGTGATGCAACTTTAAGTTCAGTAAGAAGTGAAGCGAATGCAGCATTGGTAGGTGCAAAGACCGTGAAGCTTGTTGCGGTATTGGATAAGGCAATATCAAGTCCGGTATTTTTCAAAGCAGTAACCAATATTGAAAAATCGGGATTAGACATTGCAACATCAACAATGGTGTTTGATTTAAATCCACCGTTGGTTGAGTCTTTTTTACAGCTCATCGAAAACAAAGTTAAACCTAAAAAGGATACTAACGAAAACAGTTTGAAGTAATTTTTCATGATATCAATTTTTTGTTGTTTATTAATTGTTTTAAACTCTCACTAAATAAACACAAGAAATCAATGCAATGTTTAATGTATATTCAT
>JBAXOA010000042.1:0-30403 GCA_037133495.1 Mariniphaga sp.
GAGGGTGATACCATTGCTGTCAATATGCAGGAGAGAAGTTATTACGAGCTAGTCCGTTCATATGGCAGAGACAGAATACTTGGAGATAAAAGAACGTTCGGAGATATCATTTATCGTCCGGTAGACAAG
The DNA here is from genome assembly GCA_037133495.1 of Mariniphaga sp. Taxonomy (GTDB): domain Bacteria; phylum Bacteroidota; class Bacteroidia; order Bacteroidales; family Prolixibacteraceae; genus JAAFHB01. Next base: position 130 of record JBAXOA010000042.1, read on the forward strand.
CGGGAAAACTACATTAAACGTTGCATCGCTATTCCGGGTGATTCAATGAAAATTGTGAGAGGTCAGGTGTATGTAAACGGGAAACCTCAGAAAGAAATTCCGGGAATTCAATATAAATACCTGGTGAATATAAACGGCACAACAATCAACACCGATGCTTTGGAAAAATTGGATATTACCCGTTCCGAAATTGAAGGATCCGATTCACGGTATATTATGTCACTTACCGCTGCTCAGGCAAAAAAAATGGATGGATTAAAATTCATTCAATCCAAAGAGAGGGTTACATGGCCAGCAGATAACAGTGATTCTGCCATATTTCCCAGTGATCCGAAGTTCTCGTGGAACCTCGACAATTTTGGTCCGATATGGATTCCGAAGAAAGGGGTTACCATCAACCTGACTGCCGCAAATCTCCCACTGTACAAAAGAATTATTGATGTTTACGAAGAGAATGATCTTAGCATAAAGGACAACACTATTTTCATCAACGGAGCAGTGGCCACTACCTACACTTTTAAAATGGACTATTACTGGATGATGGGTGATAACCGTTATAATTCAGCAGACTCAAGGTACTGGGGCTTTGTTCCTGAAGATCACGTAGTTGGAAAAGCCTCTTTTGTATGGCTATCACTGGACAAAAACAAAAGTTTCCTCTCAAAAATCCGCTGGGAGCGTTTTTTCATGAGTGTGAAGTAATTTTATATTGAGATATCAGCATCCCGCAAAGAGGCCATGAAGATTTTCAGTAAATTGATTGTGATATTCTTTTCTCTGTCTGTCTTGTGGTCGTGCAGCGTATCGGGATATATCACTGATCCTCAAAGCATTCAAAGACAAAGAAAAATGCATTCTTATCGGACCGGCGTTAATATAGGGGAAGGTTTTTTAGTCGTTATATCTTCTGTTAGTTCACTGTTCACAGGTGTAAATTTCTATACCAACCCACAATCACGCTCCTACCGGAAAATGAAACTAATCAATGAATCTAAAGATACCCTCTTTGTAAATATGCTGACTGACTGGCAATGGAAGGATTCGACTTATTTTGACATCCGGGAAATTGTAATGCCGCCTCAGAAGTCTTTAAAAGTTATTGTGCCGATTGGAATAGCCTATAATGTTTATTTCAGAAATGAATACAAGGCTCCTGATGATGAAAAACTGGAGATCAACACATCCAATACGCGAAAGGTAAAATTAAACGGGCCCAAACTTTCCGAAAATTAATGGAAGCCTGCCGATCAACGGTTTTACTGAGCAGCGCCTATCTTGCACCTGTACAATATTTCACAAAAATAATTGATTATCAAAATATTTACGTGGAATATTACGAGAGTTACATCAAACAGTCGTACCGAAACCGTGCTGTTATTCTTACGGCAAATGGACCTTTAACCTTGTCGTTACCCATGGCAGATGGTCCACGTGCAAAGGGCCCGATCCGCGATCAGCAACTCTCTTATGATCAGCCCTGGCAACAGGTTCACTGGCACGGTATCAAATCGGCCTATAACAACTCGCCTTTTTTCGAATATTATTCAGATGATCTGGCTCCCTTTTACCAAAAGAAAAAATGGAAATTTCTGATTGATTTTAATTTTGAAATTCAAAATGCAGTATTGAAAGCCATGGACCTGAATATGAACATAAAATATACAGAGGAATACTGCCCAGTGGGTGAAGTTCCGGAAACCACTGATGACTTTCGCTACACCATTCATCCAAAACCACAGAAGCAAACCGCAGATCATTTATTTAATATGACACCTTACACTCAGGTATTCTGCGAATATCAGGGATTTGTTCCAAACCTCAGCATTCTGGATTTGCTATTTAATGAGGGCCCGCAAAGTGTTGGTCATTTGCGTTCGTGCATTCGTTGAAATAATTCGATGACGCTGATCCCTTGCAAGAGCGTCGACAGTACAAAACTGATTAAGTCTGATTTATTTTAAATCATCAGATGATATCACTCCTCTTTTTGTTTATCAGCGCTTTTCCATGCGATAAAAACAACAATTGCAATGGCAACAAGGTAGCCAATAATTTCAAGATGTCCCATAATGTCAAAGATTTAGAGAGAGAATAATTCACAAAATCAGAACATTAAAAAATCTTAATCGTTAATAAGCCTTCTCATCAGCCTCATCTGATGCGTATACCGACCGGTATCGATGTTGAATATGCCGAAATGATCTACGTTATCGATTCGGACTTTACCGGAAGAATGGATAATTTTATTCTTTTCCCAAATAACACCCACATGGATAATGGCGCCATCTTCATTGTCAAAAAATGCAAGATCGCCGGGTAATGCTTCCTCGACAAATGTGAGGTTGTCTCCTATCATTGCCTGTTGAGCAGCATCACGAGGAATTGTCAACCCTGCCATTTTATACAATACCTGCGAAAACCCAGAGCAGTCAATCCCAAAGGGTGATCTTCCACCCCAAAGATAAGGGGCATTAAAATATTTAAGAGCATTCTCGATAATAACTTCACGCACACTCTGCGGATCAGTAGCGACAGTATTTCCCTGGATGTTATATTCGATCTTCCCAATCTTAAATTTTCGGTTCACTGCATCGAAATGAGGAAGCGAACTACCTGCAACAATTAGAAAATTACTGTATCCTCCAGTCGGCTGGACAATATTAAAGACATCAGTCGTCACAATCTGCGGATTATTTGCTAATTGCAGAAAATCTTCTTCGTCAATTTCATTAACCATTTTGCGGTCAATCCACCCCTCGTAACCATCAAAACCGAGTTTAATCTGGCACCACTTGGCATTCTCTTCCATAATTGTATAGTGCTCACCAAAAAGCACTTGCGTACACATTTCACTTTTCTCGCGCGGTTCTGACCGAACAGGAACAATACTGAGGTTGGAGATTCCGTATCTCATTAAAAATTGACTACTTTTGATTAATCCCAAATATAACGAATTAATTGATTTCTGCTTTAAAATTGAGGAAATAGAATGTTATGAATACGGAATCGAAAAAATGGTTTGAATCATCACGCTGGCATACAATTTATTTAACATTGTTATTTATTCTTACTGCTGTTGTTCTCTATTTTGCATTGCCACAGGAGGGAAGATTTCGGTATGAGTTCCAAAAAGGGCGGCCCTGGATGCATGCGACATTAATTGCACCTTACAACTTCGCGATAATGAAATCGGATCAAACGATCAGCAAAGAACGCGATTCCCTTCTTAAAACACTGATTCCATACTTTATTCTAAATGATTCTGTTGGCAAGCAACAAATTACAGCTCTTTCTGCTAAGATTGACGAGATAACGCTCAAGGAAAATACTGAGATCCTTTACTCCCGGGTGATCAAAAGTAGAGTGCTTACCATTTTTGAGAAAATATACAATTCGGGAATCCTTGAACAAGGTATAAGCAGCACGCCCATTCTTGCAGATAAAAGTGAGGTCTTGATTGTCAGAAAAAACCTCGCCGAAAAGGTTTCTGCGGGACAATTGTATTCCCTCAAGATCGCTTATTCTGAGACAAATGCCAAACTTGACCTGCTAAAAAACAGCGATCCCGACTTTAAACAAATCATTGATAAATTGCACGCTGAAGATTATCTGGCGGTTAATCTGTCGTACGACAAGGATAAAACAGAGGCCGGACGGCAAAAAATCCTCGAGAATTTATCTACTACGTATGGTGTGGTGCAGGAAGGTGAACGAATAGTTTCACAAGGCGATGTTATTTCTCCCCAAACTTATCTTATTATCGAATCGTTGAAGTCGACCTATGAAAAAAGCCGTGGAGATTTCACCAAATTCTATCTTATCATTATTGGCAAATTCATGTTTATCAGTTTATTACTGTTGACTATTTTCCTGTTTATCTACAATATCCGTCGAAAACTTTTGAAATCGAAACGGGATATCACTTTTACTTTACTGATGATGACATTGATGATCTTTTTTTGCAGGATTATTGTATCGTCCGACAGCATACCGATTTATATTGTTCCATTCACTGCTCTGGCATTAATCATCCGTACTTTCCTCGACGCACGTCTTGCCATTTTCGTGAATACTATCACTGCAATTATCGTCGGATTTATGGTGCCCAATGGGTACGAGTTCGTTCTGCTATCCATTCCGGCAGGCAGCATTGCAGTAATAAGCCAGAACAATCTTCAGCGGCGCGACCAGCTCATCCTTACATCGCTCATTATATTCTTTGTTTACGCCTTCACTTTTATCGGCATTTCGTTGATTCAAGAGGCAAGTTTTGCGGGGATCGACTGGACGGTTATAAAATGGTTTCTTATTAACGCGGCGCTTACCCTGATCACGTACCTGGCAGTTTTTGTAATTGAAAAGTCCTTCGGATTTGTTTCTGATGTCACATTGATCGAATTATCGTATTCAAACCAAAAATTGCTTCGCCGGCTCGCAGAGGAAGCACCAGGCACTTTTCAACATTCACTTCAGGTTGCCAACCTGGCAGAAGAAGCCATTTTAAGGTTGGGCGGAAATCCGTTGCTTGTAAGAGCAGGTGCTTTGTATCACGACATTGGAAAACTCAGTGAATCGCAGTATTTTACCGAAAATCAAGCCATTGGTTATAATCCTCATGATCAGCTCGCGGCGGAGGAGAGCGCCAAAATAATTATGAACCATGTTAGCAGAGGGGTGGAGCTTGCTCAAAAACACAAAATCCCGGAGCAAATCATCGATTTTATTAAAACCCATCACGGAACGACTAAAACAGGTTATTTTTTCCTCGGGGCCAATAAAAAGAATAGTCAGGAAATGAATGAAAGTAACTTTACTTATACAGGTCCTCTTCCTTCAACACGAGAAACTGCGGTTGTTATGCTTGCCGATAGTATCGAAGCAGCTTCACGAAGTCTTGATAAAAAAGATAGTGAAAGCCTGAAAAAATTAATAGATGCCATTTTTCAGCAAAAAGTTGGAGCTGGTCAACTCGAATATGCACCTTTAACTTTTAAGGATATCACCTTGCTAAAAGAGATTTTTTTGGAAAAACTCAATAATATTTACCATGTTCGGATTAGATATCCGCAAAAAAATTCCTAAAACAGATAATATTTATCTTATGATGAAACGTATATTTTATTCTGTCTTACTCATATCCTTTTTCCTGGCTTTCAGCTGCAAAAAGGAGTCTGTTCAAAATGTACGGCCATCCATTGATCCGTTGGTTCAATTTACAGCCAATACCTTCAATGATTTATATCTATGGTATGAAACGATGCCAACAGTTGATTTGAAAACCTTTAAAACACCGGGGGAATATATAGGGAAAGTAAAAAATAGTCTGGATAGGTGGAGTTTCACCATGACCTACACCGATATGGTTGATTTACTCGATAATGGGTTAACTACCGGATGGGGTGCCGGCCTGGGATACGACGATCAGAATTTGCTGCGCATATTATTTGTATATGATAATAGTGCAATGGGAAAAGCCGGCATTAAACGAGGATGGCAAATAAAGTCAATAAATGCCAAAACAGTGGCATCAATGACTGACAGTGAAGTTAATGTTGCTTTTAAGAATGCAAGCAATTCGTTCGTATTTATAAAAAATGATGGATCGGAATCGACAATTCAATTAACAAAGGGGGTAATTGTAATTAATTCAGTTCAATTTTCAGCAATTTACACGAAGGGAGCCAAGAAGATCGGATATCTGGTTTTCAGTGATTTTCTTGGAAGTTCTGTAAAAGAGTTAAACACAGTTTTTGATGGATTTTCGCACAATGGTGTCACCGATATTGTACTTGATCTTCGTTATAACGGTGGCGGTACGCTGGATTGCGCCGATTCTCTTGTTGCCCTGCTTGCCGGAAAACCAAACAAGGATAAAATATATAATACCTTAATATACAATAATAAACACACAAGACTGGGCTATCAGAGTGTTATCGGATTGAAAAGCAACAGTATTCAGTTAGATAAACTTGTGGTAATTGCTACATCTTCTACCGCTTCGGCCAGCGAACTGGTGATTTCGGGTTTGAAACCTTACCTAAACATGAAACTGATAGGCTCAAAAACGCATGGGAAACCTGTTGGAATGAATATTGAGGGCGACACAAAACTGAATATTGCCGTTGCGCCGATTAGTTTTCGAAATGTGAATTCGAAGGGTTACACCGATTACTTTGATGGAATCCCTGTTGATTTTACCATCAGGGATAATGTAACACAAGACTGGGGAAACCTGACTGATGCCTGTTTAAATGCGGCGCTTAACTATATTTCAACAGGGATTACAGGGGCTGTTATCAGCACTAAATCGGCCATTGTACCGGAAAGAATTATTTACAAAGGCACTGATAATCCGATCGAAAACCTTTATAAAAAAATTGACAAATAACATAAAATAAATCAATTCGTTTTTCTATTTTTCACCGTTTAACTTCAACCCATAATTTCAAAATGCAAACAATCAAAAAAGGACTCTTACTCGCTTTGGCTCTTTGGTTTACATTCAATTTTTCGTATGCGCAAAATAAAGACAGTGAAGGTTATAAATTTGAATTAATCAAAGAGATACGTCACACTTCAGTTAAGAACCAAAACAGGACCGGAACTTGCTGGTCATTTGCCGGAATGTCGTACTTTGAAGCCGAAATGCTGCGGATGGGTAAGCCTGAGGTAGATTTATCAGAAATGTTTGAGGTTAATATGTGCTATCGTGATAAGGCTCAAAAATATGTAAGAATGCAGGGGAACACTAATTTTGGGCCAGGAGGTGTGCTGTATGATGATTTATATGTTGCTCAGAAATATGGCCTTGTTCCCGAAAGTGCTTACACCGGTTTAAAGTACAACGAAGATAAGCATGTGCATGGAGAAATGGATAATATTCTGCGCAAAATGGTCGAAGGTGTTGTAGAAAATAAAAACCGAAGGATTACACCGGTGTGGCAAGAAGCACTCAACAATACAATCGATGCATATCTTGGCGATATTCCTCAGAACTTTGAATATCAAGGCAAATCGTACACTCCAAAATCGTTTTCAATCGATTATTGCGGAATTAACAGTGATAATTATATCCAGATCACCTCATTTAACCATCACCCTTTTTATGAACCCTTTATCCTGGAAGTCCCGGATAACTGGTTATGGAGCCCTTTTTATAATGTTCCGCTTGATGAACTTCAGGAAATTGTTGACAACTCAATCCAGAATGGCTATTCGGTTCTTTGGGCTGCCGATACCAGTGAGAAAGGATTCGCAACAACTTTGAAAGGAATTGCTGTCATGCCCGATAAAACTCATCCGAACCTGAGTGATTTAGAAGCCGCTAAATGGGATAGCTTATCTGAAAAGGACAAGGAAGCAGCAATTTACAAATTTGATAAACCGGTGAAAGAAAAAGTGATCACACAAGAGATAAGACAAGCCGCATTTGACAGTCAGGAAACTACCGACGATCACGCGATGCATCTTATCGGACTTGCCAAAGACCAAAACGGATCAGTTTATTATAAAGTAAAGAATTCATGGGGCAGTTACAATGATCTCAAGGGTTATTTTTATGCATCTAAATCCTATTTTCGTTGCAAAACCACAGCAATAATTGTCAATAAAGCAGCGCTTCCTGAAGCAATCAGAAAGAAACTCAAGTTGTAATCCGGTATTATTTTATCAGATCTCCAGTATTAGGCGGTTTATTTTACGATTTAGCTTTTTATTGATTAAAATAGTACTACTTTTGCGCCTCGTTCCGTACGCAATCTCTGACAGCCAACAATTAGACACTGTGAATATTGCGTTCGTTAAAAATACCGTTAAAATCAATCATCATGGATCTGATTAAAATTGCAGAAAATGCGTTTTTAGGTGAGCCGAAAGAATTACCTACTTTTCACGCAGGCGACACGATAACTGTTCGTTACAAGATCGTAGAAGGTGCCAAAGAGAGAATTCAGAATTACAAAGGAACTGTTATTCAAATCAAAGGTACCGGTACAACAAAAACATTCACCGTCCGCAAAATGTCCGGTAATATTGGTGTTGAAAGGATTTTCCCTTTCTTCTCGCCTTTTATTGATGGCATCGAAGTAAACCGTATGGGACGTGTACGTCGTGCACGCTTGTTCTATCTTCGCGAATTGACCGGTAAAAAAGCCCGTATCAAAGAAAAAAGATTCTAAGAACAACGACAAAAAAAAGGGTTCCTCCAAAAGGAACCCTTTTTTTTTGCTAACTTTAGAAAAAAATATCTGCTCTTATGGCATTTCTCACCAAAGAAAAACTTTTCACCAAACGATGGTTTGTAGATTACGGGCTGATCACTATCGGCGCCTTTATTATGGCTGTTGGTTACGTATTTTTTATTATTCCACGTAAGATTGTTCCCGGCGGTATCTTCGGCCTCGGAATCATTGTATATTATTTAACCAAAGGGATGGCACTTTGGCCCGACGGATTCCCTATCGGACTATTCAATTTACTGGTAAACATTCCATTAACCTACTTTGGAATCAAACTTCTTGGGCGGAGGTTTGGAACTAAAACCATCTATGGATTTGTTTCATCATCAATATTTATGGATGTCATAACCTGGATGCGCGAGATCGGCGATGCCCCGTTGGTCGGCGACGTGCTGCTTTCCTGCATCTTTGGAGGAGTATTAACCGGGGTAGGACTTGGATTGATCTTCAAAGCCAGGGCTACATCTGGCGGCAGTGATATAATTGCAATGGTGATCACAAGGTATACCCGTATTCCAATAGGTCAAATGCTGATTTGGGTTGATACCGCTATTGTTTTGGTTGCACTTGCAGCTTTTAAAAACTGGCAAATTCCGCTTTACAGCATGATTGTGATCTATATTACCGGCAGAGCTATTGACCTTATTATGGAAGGGGCGAATTATAATAAAGCTTTGATAATAATTTCAGATCAGCATGAAGATATCCGGGATAAGATCATCAATGATCTGGCGCGTGGCGGAACCTATTTGAAAGGAGTGGGTATGTACACTAAAACTGAGAAGCATATTATCTTTACTGTAGTGAACCGCAGAGAGGTTGCAATTCTGGAAGAACATATAAATCAGATAGATCCCCATGCTTTTATTACAATTATGGATGCCAGCGAGATCCTCGGAGAGGGATTTCAATCCTTAAAGCACAAAATCGAAGATCATTAGTGGTCTTAAAATTGGAATAGTCATTATGAAGCGGATATTATGTCAATTCGTATTGTACCTTTTCCTGTTGCCAACTGCAGGTTTTGCTCAAAAAGTAGGACTCGTCCTTAGCGGAGGAGGAGCCAAAGGTCTTGCTCATATTGGTGTAATTAGAGCTCTTGAGGAAAATAATATACCCATCAACTATATTGCAGGTACCTCTATGGGTGCAATCATCGGCGGCCTATATGCCGCGGGTTATTCGCCCGACGAAATGGTAACACTATTCAAATCGGAGGATTTTAAGATGTGGTCCAGCGGCACTATTCCCCCAAAGTACATTTATTATTTTAAGCAGCTCGATGAAAATCCCTCCTTCATTGATCTGGATTTTGACAGAAAAGAGGATAAGATGAAGCTTTTGCTCCCTACAAATATTATTCCTTCAGGTCAGATGGATTTCGGCTTCATGGAGTTGTTTAGTCCACCTAATGCGTTGGCCAACAATAATTTCAACAATCTTTTTGTTCCATTCAGATGCGTTGCAACCGATATTTACCGCAACGAACAGGTCGTATTTAGAAAGGGAGATCTCGGATTAGCTATCAGAGCATCGATGACATTTCCGTTCTATTTTAAACCCATCGAAATTGACAGTGTTTTACTCTTCGATGGTGGATTGGTTAACAACTTCCCTACAAATGTAATGATTCAGGAATTTAAGCCCGACTTTATTATAGGAAGCGCGGTTGACATTAAAGACAAAAAACCGAAGAATGACGACCTTTTGCTTCAAATCGAGAATATGATGGTTCGGAAGACAAACTATTTAATAGCTGACAGTCTCGGAATTACAATCAATTCGCCGGTTAACCATATTGCTCTTTTCGACTTTGAGCGGCTGGAGGAAACTGAAAAGACAGGTTATGAATCAGCATTGGCACAAATGGAGAATATTAAATCGCGTGTTACAAGTAGATTAGATTTCGAGGAACTTACCAAGAGACGCGAAGAATACAGGAGCAAAAGTCCTGCAATGATCTTCAATAACATACAAGTATCAGGCGTTGAAGGTTCGCAAAGATATTATGTCATTCAGTCTATACGTCACAAATTTAAAACCTTTGACATAGAGACTCTTAGAGAATCCTATTTTAAGATTTTGGGTGATGATAAAATTAAATCACTTCTGCCCACAGCCAGCTTTAACGAAAAATCCGGCCACTTCGATCTCCAGATTAAGGCAGAACAACAAAAACCATTGGCTGTTGGTGTCGGAGGTTATTTTTCCCTTTCGGATGTTAATCAGGGGTACATAGGTTTAGATTACCGTTTATTTAATAATCTTCCGATTACCATTCAATCGAATATCCATATCGGTAAATTTTATAGCTCATTTTTGCTTGGCTCACGCTTTAATTTCACAACAAAACAGCCTTTTTCAATCGAACTCTATTTTATCAAAAACAGAACAGACTATTTTTCAGGGTCAACCGAGCTTTTCTTTGAAGATAAACGTCCCCATTATGTAATACGAAACGATGATAATATTCAGTTTGATATCAGTTTTCCGGCAAAAACAACATCGAAATGGGAAGCGGGAATTGATTTTTTAAATCAATCTGATGATTATTATCAGACAACAATCTATACGAAGAACGACACACCTGAACGCACCGTATTTACTGCAGGCAATCTGCATGCCAGGTTTGAAATCAAAGCCTTCAATAAAAAACAATATCCTACTGAAGGCAGGATGCTTAAATTTGAAACTAAGTACATATTTGGAACTGAAAAGGAAACACCGGGTTCTACAAATACTCTTTCACCTCCTTTTCGTACTAATCATGAATATTTTCAGATGGAACTTTATTATGAAAGATATTTTAAGTCTGCCAAATGGTTAACTCTTGGCGTTGTTACAGATTCATATTTCTCCACAAGAACTCCTTTTCATAACTATACCTCCTCCCTTATTTCAGCTCAAAGCTTCTCTCCTACCGTCAACAGCACAATCAGGTATTTACCCTATTTAAGGGCAAATAATTATGTAGCCGGTGGTTTAAAAACAATTTTTCCAATTTCTCCCTCATCGCACCTAAGATTTGAAGGATACTATTTTCAACCTTTCAAAGAGTTATTAAGCGATAATAACAATCATCCTTATTATAGCGACAAATTGTTCTCTTCCAATCAGTTTATCGGATGTGGAGGTCTTGTGGTTCATACCCGGTTCGGACCTGCAAGTATATTGTTGAACTATTTCAGTAACAGCGATCCCAAACTTTACCTTCAGGTCAGTTTCGGATATTTGCTATACAACAGACATGGGAAATAAATTATGCAAATTCAAAATATAATGATAATGATCGATAGACTCAATGAAAAGTTTGGTGTCAAAGGTGAAATAGATTTTGAAAAACGGGAAAATGGTCTGATTTTTTTAAAAGTTTCAAATAAGTATGCGAATGCGGAAGTCTGCCTTTACGGCGCTCACATTACCAGTTTCATTCCTCATGGTTCGAGGGATGTTTTATGGATGAGTCCGGCAAGTTATTTCGAAGCAGGGAAGCCGATCCGTGGTGGAATTCCGGTATGTTTTCCGTGGTTTGGACCGCATCAAACTGATCCCGAAAAACCACAACATGGCTTTGCCCGTCTAATGTTTTGGGAATTGACAGAAATTATCACAGCCTTAAATGGTGAAACACGGGTGAGCCTGCAGTTATGTTCTTCTGCAATAACAAATAATTACTGGCCTTCCGGATTCTGTGCCGAATTAAAAATGGTTGTCGGAAAAACATTGAAAGTAAGTCTTAAAGTAACCAATACTTCGGACAAACAATTTAACTATTCCTGTGCTCTCCATTCCTATTATAATATAGCTGATATCAGGCACATCGCCATTGACGGATTAAGCGGAACGCTTTATCACAATCATCTTCAGCCCGGTGAATTTTTTCAGGAGCCTGGTAAACTTGAAATTCAGCAGGCAGAAACACGTCATTACCATAATACGGCAGCTGCTTGTGTGATAGAAGATCCTATTTTCAACAGAAAAATTCTGGCAGCAAAAACAGGAAGTCAAATCACGACGGTATGGAATCCCGGGGAGGCAGCTTGCACTGCAATTGCCGATCTGCCTGATGATGGGTTTAAATATTTCATCTGCATTGAAGCTGTAAATTCCTTTGAAGATCAGATCATCCTCAATCACGGTCAATCACACGAAACATCAGCAATCATTGGTTTAGTAGAATAAGAAAAGCTCGGATTAGGATTGATTTAGAAATTACTTATTTTCTGATTGTATTCGGCCAAGGCACCAGTTTTGAAGGATAATAATCGATCTGAAGTGCCTTAAAACGTTCGGCTTGATTAGCCAGCCTTGTTTTATATTCATTCCAGTTATGTGTTGCGGGAGTGCTCCACCCGATCTCGGCATATCCTGGAAGACGAGGAAAAACCATATATTCCAGCTCGTCCATATTTGTAATCGTTTCAGTCCAAAGCGGCGCTTCGATTCCTAAAATATTTTCCTTGCCTATACCGGGAACCAACGTTGCAGGATTCCAGTTATAACCTTTATCGACTTCGAGATATCCGGCCCAATTTAACCCAAATTTTGTTGTTTTGTCGTATTGCATATCAAGATAAGCATTGGCAGCCGGTGACATAATTACTTTTGCACCTTGCTTTACTCCTTTTAATGCATTGTCGGCTTTTGCCCAAAATTGGACAAAAGAGTTGGGCTGCAGTGTAGTGAGGGCAATTTCGTCCCATCCAATAACCTGCTTTCCTAGCTTCTTGACTATTCCCTGTACTTTGTTTACAAATGGAATATAATCCGCCAGCTTTGTTACATGTGATTCATCGCCGCCGATATGCAAATACGGGCCTGGAGTTAATGCTGAAAGCTCAGTGAATACATCCGTAATGAATTGATAAGTAAGCTCTTTAGTCGTGCAAAGGGAACTAAATCCCACCTCAGTACCAGTATATAACTTAGGCGCAACATTATTGCAATTTAATTCAGGATATGAAGCTAATGCAGCATTTGTATGTCCGGGCATATCGATCTCAGGGATGATCGTGACATACCTTTGGGCTGCATATGTTACGATATCTTTGTATTGTTCCTGAGTATAATAACCACCTTTCCCGCCATTAACCTGCAAACTGCCGCCAATGGCAGTCAGATTGGGCCATTTTTTGATCTCAATGCGCCACCCCTGGTCATCCGACAGATGAAGGTGCATCACATTCATTTTATAACGTGCGATAAGATCAATATAACGCTTCACATCATTTGCAGAGAAAAAATGCCGGGCAACATCCAACATCACTCCCCGATAAGAATATTCCGGAAAGTCGCGGATTATACCTGCCGGAATTTCCCATGGACCTTGTTGAAGCGACGTACTTTCAATCTTTGCCGGCAATAACTGTCGTAGTGTTTGAATGCCATTGAATAAACCGGCCGGTTTTTTTGCAACTAAGTTTATCCTGTCACTCAATATCGTCAGCTGATAACCTTCATCCCCCAATTGCAGATCACCAGAGGCGAGAGAAAGGTAAATATTCCCTGAACTTTCATTTCCATCAACCGATTTAACAGCCAGACCAAATCCGGTTGCAGGATTTAACTGATCAGCAAGGTATCTGCCAATCATCTTGACTTCAGGTGATTCGACTGTTACAAAAATGGCACTCTTATCTGTAAGACTAAAAGTACCCATTGCAGGAATTACGGAAACCGGTTTCGGAATTAAACTCACATCCGAAAGAACAGCCGGTGACAATGCTATCGCCATCGTTTGAAGAGTAATTAAACTAAACATCAGAATTGATCTTAACATGATTCTTCTTTTTTTTAGATTTATAATTCAATAATTACTAACGACATCAAAATTGCTGATAAAACGATTTTAAGAACGAGGTAACCTGGTTAAAGATAGGTTTTGTGAATTCAATAAACAAATCCTGTGGTCCCGGAGGAGAGGAGGGTCTGCGTTTACACATCGCAATTTGTTCAGCTGTTAATGCTCTCTCATCCCCATTAAATGAACCCCATTCTACAAACCAAACAAATTGCCCGGGAAATTTTCGCTGCGAAACAACGCTGTTCTTAGAAAGATCGACGATTGTAACATCCAATACGCCATTGGAAATCAACTCACGGCGATAAACAGTCAATTTTGCTTTGACAGTATTGTAAGCTTTCATCTTCTTACCGTCAGCAAGCGTCACCGTACCCACTTCAACACTATCGCGTTTGACTTCGCTTACCGACTCTTTATCATACACCTGACCGATAACAAATTCATCAAAGCTCATTTTCAGCAACTGATCCGGGTTTTTGATCTTGGCATTATCAGCAGCTTCGGGCGAATAGTATTCAACAAATTCATTGGGCCGATATTTCATCAGGGATTCAATGATTTGATTCAGAAAGAAATCAGAAGAGAGCTGGTACTTACGTGGTACGGTTATCTGCTCCACAACGACTCTTAAAGTTGCATTGTATTTCGCATCTGCCATACGGCGTCCGACATCCCTGTATCCTGAAGCATACTGATCGGCCTTCCGAAAATTAAGGAAAGCCTCTTTCCAGGCAAGTCGGGAATTTAATTTCTCGTTTGCCAAGCCTGCCAGGTACTGCTCTTCGGCTGCCATCTTGCGTGCCTGGACCAATTCGCTGGTGTAGTAATCCAACTTCGGAAAGACATTTAATGCTGCCGGACAGCGGCTTATTTCATCCGAAATACGATTCATGTTCTGATAATATCCAACAATTTCCGAATATTTGAAAGGGGCGTCCGTGCTTAACGTATAGTCAATTTTTCCCTGGAAATAGGTCAGCGACATCGGATAGCTGTCCTTAACGGCCTGCAGCGCTTTATCAGAATTGTGATTACTTCGCAGGCGATTCACCGCTTGCAGCGTAGCATTAAAATAATCGCCGCGCTCAAAAGCTTTCTTGCCGGATGTGCATGACAATAGTAACAAACAGATAATGAAAGGAGTTAAAAGTATTCGCATTTTTTTTCACATCGGTTAATAAAGGCTGTAAAAGTATTTATTTATACCATTATTTGCTTTGTGTACATCAAATAAATCCAAACAAAACGCAATTCGGAAAAACTTATATTTTCTCCCAATGCGGCTTTGGCCGGACCTGATCCGAGCATTGGATTTTTTAAATACCATTTGGAAATAATTGCAGCTTTTTTCGGATCGACCAACCTTTCCAGTCCAAGTTCTCCTGTCCCAACATAATAAGACAGATGCGCTTCGATGGTTGAAGCTACAAATCCCCGCTCTTTAGCGATCGCATCAATGGATTTACCGTTTTTAAACATTTCGTAAGAGATCAGCTTTGTATCAATCTTAGGAAGTTTTGGTTTTAGTTTTAGTTCCGACTCAAAATCATCTTCAGGTTCTGACACCTCCATTTTCTCACCAACTTTATAACCAATAATAATATTTACAATCTCCTTCCCGAACTGGGCCGCCTTTTTTGCCCCGACGCCTTTGATCTTTTTCAGATCAGCAAACGATACAGGCATGTTAGTTGTGAGTTCGAGCAACAATTTTTGGGGTAATACCATGTAGGCTTCGACATTCAACTCACTGGCCTTATTATTTCGCCAGGCTCTTAAAAGCTTGAAAAGTTTGGGATGCTCTATGTGTATATCGGATGTAAAAGCTGAAATTTTACTCTTTTGCTTGAGTTCCGAAGGTTCAATTGCCGCTTTTGCCCTGATTTCCATATATCGTTTGACAACGAATCCTTCTTCACACCCTTTCAAACAAGCATGCTTCACTGTAACATCCTCATGTAATTTGCTGACAGCATCATTTACTGACTTCCTGACAACCTTGTTATCAATTTCAATATCAAGAGAATTCAATTTATCAATAACCACAAGGTTTAATTTATCTGAAAAATAACGACAAGCTTTACGAACTCTCTCCTGCAGAGGCAGATTTTCTTCTGCATTTTTATTATCAGCTAATAATTGCTGCAACTGACCTTTGAATTTCTCAGAAACGTCAGATATATCGCGTCTCACCTCAACAATCATCGTTCCCAACGCCTCTTTTAATACAGGTAAAATACTTTCAGAATGTTCCGTTATCAGCTTAAAACAATAGCCCAGCCTTCGCATCATCGGTTGAAAATCAAAAAGCTCAAACAATAAAAGGTGCTGAAAAGCTTTTTTTGATTCCTCTAAAAGTTCCGGACCGGGTTGATTTTGCTCAATTCCACGACTAAAAACCGATACTTTAACATCACTTTTAATACACTGACTGGAAATGGGAGAGCTTAAAATCATCCCTTCCAATGTCTTGCAACGACTCAACGCAACATAAACCTGTCCGTGAGCAAATGCAGCATTGGCATCTATGATCGCCTTTTCGAAAGTTAAACCCTGACTCTTATGAATAGTGATGGCCCATGCAAGCTTGAGCGGAATCTGACTAAAAGTTCCGAGAACCGATTCTTTGATCTCTTTGGTCTGATCATCTATGGTGTATTTTGTATTTTGCCATTCCACTCTTCCTACCGTGATATCTTCATTATCATCAGGGCACCTGACTGTTATTGTATCCTCATCAATACCTGCCACTGTGCCAATTTTACCGTTGTAGTATAGCTTGTCACGTGAAATATCGTTTTTAACGAACATTACCTGCGCGCCATTCTTTAAACTTAATTCAAAATCAGTCGGATACGAATATTCAGGAAATTCACCTTCTATAACAGCCCCAAATTTTCGAACTTTAGACGACAATTTTGCGAGTTTTGTATGATTAATGTCCTGCGACTGATAATTATGGGTTGTTAAAGTGATATAACCATCGCCATCCTTACTCATAAAACCGGGCATATACCGTTTGTTTAATTCATCCAATATTTGCTGATCTGCCTTGTTATCCCTGATATTATTCAATAAACTGATGAATTTTTCATCACGTTGCCGGAAAATATGAGTTAGTTCGATACTGATATAATCTGTTTTTTTCAGCGCTTTGCTACTGAAAAAAAACACTGTTTCGTAGTGAGGTCTCAATAAACTCCATTCGTCTTCCTTCACTACAGGAGCAAGTTGCTGTAGATCGCCAATCATCAGCAGTTGAACACCGCCAAAGGGCTGATTGCGATCCTTATACCGGCGAAGCACGTCATCAATGCCATCGAGCAAGTCGGCCCGAACCATGCTGATCTCGTCGATAACCAATAAATCCAGGCTTTTAAGAATTGCTATTTTTTCGCGGTTAAACTTTTGAAAACTTTCAAAGGCCGGTCTGCCTGATAATCCCGAAACCGGATTGGAAGATACTTCAACAGGCAGATAGGGGCCAAAAGGCAATTGAAAAAAGGAGTGGATTGTAACACCTCCGGCATTAATAGCTGCAACACCTGTTGGAGCTACGACAACCATTCGTTTGGGAGAAATTCGTTTAAGCTGATGAAGAAAAGTGGTTTTCCCGGTACCTGCCTTACCGGTCAGAAAAATATTTTTGCCCGTATATTGAACGAAATCAAATGCCAGCTGCAATTGATCGTTGCTGATAAATTCCTTCATTTTCCGCCTTGAATTTTAGCTAAAGTTACCACTTTTCCGGATGAATCAGCGTGAAATTCCAAATTTCCTGAAGTAAAAAACCCTCAAGATTTTTGAAACCTTGAGGGTTTAGTTGAAGAATACATTAGTTTTTGAGACCTTGAGGGTTAAATTACCTCTTGCTTAAAACATCAGACTCATATTCCTGTATTTCGGCAATATAGTCAACACCTGCCGGGACATTATTATCCAGACAATATTTATCATAAACAGCTCCGAATAACATCGTTTTTAATCCCTCAAGGTAAGCCAGCCTCTCGAAGCTTTTTCCTTGCTCCTCATATTTTCTGATCAGATCAGTGGGTTCCAGTAAGGCAAACAGAAAGGCCTGCTGTGCAGCACGCGTACCCACAACATAAGCACCTATCCGGTTTAAGCTTCCATCAAAAAAATCAAGACCTACATTAACCCGATCCAAAGCATTGCAACGGATCACTTCCTGCGCAATCAGAATAATTTCCTCATTAAATGTCACCACATGGTCGCTGTCCCACCTTATCCCGCGTGTGACGTGCAACAAAAGTTCATCAAGGTATAAAAGACAAGAAGAAATTTTATCTCCTACCTGTTCTGTCGGATGAAAATGTCCATTATCCAGACACAACAAAGTATTGTTTTTAATGGCATATCCGAGGTAGAACTCATGAGAACCGACAACCATTGCCTCAGAACCGATACCAAAAAGTTTGCATTCTATGGCATCTTTCAGGTGTGCTTTCGGATAACTCACTGAAAAAATCTCGTCGAGAGATTTCTTCAGAATGGCACGGTGACCACCCCTATCAACAGGCATATCTTTTGAACCATCAGGAATCCAAAGATTATGAACGCATGGTGTACCAAGTTGTTTGCCCATCTCAGCTCCGATTACGCGGCATTTTTTAACATGATCGACCCAGAATTTCCGGATTGATTCATCCTTACTCGATAGTGTAAAACCATCATTTGATTTTGGGTGTGAAAAACAAGATGCATTGAAGTCAAGTCCAATTTCCAGTTTTTTAGCCCAGTCGATCCATCCCTGAAAATGTTTTACTTCGATCTGATCACGATCTACCAGCTGACCGCCAAAATCACCATAAATCGCATGAAGATTCAGCCTTTGCTTACCTGGCAGTAAAGACATAGATTTTTCTATGTCCATTTTCATGTCAGCGATTGAGCCAGCTTTTCCGGGGTAGTTGCCTGTTACCTGAATTCCACCACCACCTAATGTCGAATCGGGCTTTTCAAATCCGCCTACATCATCAGTTTGCCAGCAATGAAGGCTTATTCTCACGTCTTTCATCTTTGAAATAGCCGCATCGGTATCAATCCCAAGTGAGGCATACTGCTCTTTTGCAAGCTCATAAGCCCGCTCAATAAATTCTTTCTTCATAATATTATGTTTTTAATCTTATATCGGTTATCATCAATTAACATATCAGCTAATCAACCTATTAGCACATTGGCACATTACCAAATTAGCACATTTCCATCCGTCAGCTGACTGATCAAAATCTCTCATTAGCACATTGGCATATTGCTTCATTAGCTCATTAAATCCTACTCCAAATAAAAAACTTCTTCAAGAGTAGTAATCACCGGCGAATGATCTGGATTTGTTTCCATGATATCTGCCATATAGGCCCACCACCTTTGAACGATCGGATTATTTTCCAGATCCTGCGACGACTCCTCCCCTGCCTGCTTCTGAACGGCAAATAAGGTATCTGTCGCCTCATCAAGAAATATCGAGTAATCGAAAACGCCGGTTGAACGAATCAGTTCAGCCAGCTCAGGCCAGATTTCGTCATGTCTTTTCCGGTATTCATTCTTACATCCGGGCAGCAACTTCATTTTAAAGGCAAATCGTGTCATTACAAAACTATTTAATTGAATTACCGATGCCAACAATGGCAACAGACAACAAAATTACCGCAATACCGACAGTGATGGTTCTGATCGTTTTTGAAGAGACACCCTTCCACTCCTTATTATAAATTCCCCACATATTGGCAGTCAATATAATTGTAGACATATGCAAAATCCAAGAGCTTGCCCCATTACCCAATTTGCTTTCACCCATTCCATAAAAGAAGAATTGCATGAACCAGATTGTTCCGGCAAGGGCAGCAAAGAAATAGTTGCTTTTCAAGGGTGTTTTTTTGTTGGTATAATCCCCGAACGTGTGGTTTTTAAAATTTAAAATCATTGTCCAAATCAGGTTGGTGGTAAGTCCACCCCACATTATGATTATATAGGTAACATTATTACCAAAAAGAAATTTGCCTGAATCCGGATTAATTACCGCCCACGCTTTGTCTGCAACTTCAGCCATTGGTTTTCCGGCTTCGATGCCAAAATTAAAAAAGGAGCTTAAAATTCCCGAAATGATTGCAATTATTAATCCCTTAACCAAACTAAACTCCTTGACACTCAATTTACTGGCCTCTGGAGTAATTTCCTTTTCCTTTAACATACCGGCTCTGCCTGAGATGGCAATACCCGTTAAACAAACCGCTACACCCAGAAGGACAAGTTGCCCGCCGGTATTTGAAGCCATATCAATAAAGGAGATCTTTCCTGCTGTTGGAACTAAAGTGTAATAAATGGGAGGAACCAACGCCCCAAATGCGGAACAAAATCCAAGAACTACCGAATTTCCCAATGACATACCGAGGTAACGAACCCCCAAACCATAAGTCAGACCACCAATACCCCAAAGCAATCCCATTACAAAAGTGACCGCCAGAACATTGAACGAAGTTGCACTGATGATCTCTCCAAAGCCGGGAATCGTAAGGTAAGCTGCAACGGGGGGTACAATCAGCCATGAAAACAAACCTCCAATAATCCAGTAACTTTCCCAAGCCCAATCTTTTACCTTCTTAAATGGCATATAAAAACTCCCGGAAGCAAACCCGCCGATCGAATGAAAAAAGATTCCTAATAATACTTGCATAGTTGTGCGGTTAATTAATCTGGTTAAAAATAATTATGAATTGTGTCCGCCAGCTGGCGGAACGAATAATGTCCGTTTGCTGACAGCGGAAATGATCAGTCAGAAAACTCAAAGACATCTGGCAATTCAATGTGGGCAATATACAAATGATTCGCTATTTACACAAATTCTTCACCATTATCAGGTTCAAAAAAATCATTTGAATTCAAATTACACAATTGGCCCAAGGGTCAAATCAGTTATCTTTGTAACAAATATTGGCTCACAGTAATTTAACTAAATAGAAAACAGAATGAAAGCAATGGTCTTAACGGGAATCCGAAAGATGGAGATGCAGGAATTCCCAATGCCTGAAATCATAAATAATACCGATGTATTGATTAAGATGAAGGTCGTAGGCGTATGCGGATCAGATGTTCATTACTATACAACCGGGAAAATTGGAAGTCAGATCGTCAATTATCCGTTTCCGGTCGGACATGAAGGAGCCGGTGAAGTGATTGCTGTTGGAGAAAGCGTAACGAAAGTTAAACCGGGAGATCGTATCGCTGTCGAGCCTGCCATGCCATGCGGCAAATGCGACCAATGTGAAGCAGGCCGGCCTCATACGTGCCGAAAACTTCGTTTTTTGGGTTGCCCCGGTCAGGCGGATGGTTGTCTGACCGAATACATTGTGATGCCTGAAAACAGTTGTTTCAAAATAAATGATAACATGACTTACACGGAAGCCGCGATCAGTGAGCCACTCGCCATTGGTGTTTATGCTGTCAATCAGTCCATACCAATGAAGGGTGCTGCTATTGGCATTCTCGGATTTGGACCAATCGGAATGAGTGTACTGTTGCCGGCAATCGCCCAAGGAGCTAAACAACTATTTGTAACCGACCTGATCGGCGAAAGACTAGACATTGCCAAAGCATGCGGTGCAACCTGGACCGGAAACCCCTCTGAAGAGGATGTAGCAGTAGCCATCAAAAATAAAGAGCCTTTATTGCTGGATGTTGTATTTGAGTGTTGCGGAAAACAAGAAGCAATGGATCAGGCAATTGAAATATTGAAGCCTGGCGGCAAACTAATGATTGTTGGTATTCCCGAATTTAACCGCTGGAACTTTAGTGTGGATCAACTAAGACACAAAGAGATTTGCATTCAGAGTGTCAGAAGGCAAAATCATTGTGTGGAAGAGGCACTTGAATCAATGAATTCGAAACTACTTAATGTCGAAAGAATGCCGACCCACCGTTTTAAATTTGCTGATACAAAAGAGGCCTTTGATCTGGTCAGCGAATATAAGGATGGCGTTATGAAAGCGATGATTGATTTTGACTAAGAAATAAATAAATAGATACGACAGATTAGCCCGGGCTAATCTGTCGTATCTATTTATTTATTGACAATTAATTAATTGACCTCCAGTTCGTCTTTTGATGGAAACGCTGGAAACTGCTGATGAGGCTCGGTCTGATACCAGAAAGCGACAGAAGCAACATCATCCTGTAGTGGAAGATATCTGCCTTCACTTCTCCAGCCTAAAGCCTGAATTGTAACTTTGAGGTCTTTTTCAAAACGAATTGGATCGGTGATATGCCAGCGGTATAAACCAAAACGCAAGCTGGGGTGGTATGCCTGATCAGGTCGGATAACCTGGTGCAGTCCGGAATATGGAGAGCAAAATTCAGAGTATTGTCCTTTGCGGTCAAAATTATAGGAACCACAGAAATAATCCTCCAATCCGGTTCCGCATATTGTAGGAAATGTTTTATCCTCGTCCATGTAAAATTTGATCTCACCTTCGCCCCACCATCCGTTGTTTTTGGACTGCCATGCAAGATAAGTTCCAACATATTGACCTTTTCCTTTTATCTGATCAACGATTGTATATACTTCCTTATATTTCAATGGATTGCTGCGATGAAACTGGGCATGAAAATAAGAAGCATTCTGCGGTACCTCAGTCAGGCAATAGTCGATCTGGTAATAAAGACTCATCGTTTTCTCACCGATGTTCTCCATAGTAATTCTGCATTTTTTACGGAAAGGCATTTGCCAGTAGCTATTGAAAGCACTTCCCGGATTTACACAAACAGCAAGTGATTGAAGTGGAGCATATTCACCCCAGCCCATTCCAAAAAAATCACCGACAGGACATTCAACAGAAGGATCTTTTTCATCATCCCAATAAATACGGAGGATTGAATATCGCCAATTCCCTGTTGGAGTCATCCAGATATGTTCGATTGATCCCTGACCGTCAATATCCGCAAGTGTAAAAACCTGTCCTTTGGCTATTTCAACATACGGATTCACTTTCCATCCCTGGCCCAGATCGCGTGCAGCATTTGAAGCTGAACCCTCGCCAATTTTTGCCATTCCACCCTTCCCTTTTTCGCCGGTGAAATTCTCCGGACTAATAGAGCGACTTTTCGCATTTGAAAGCATGTAGAGGTTGCCAAGGCTATTTTGCATCCCATTGTAGGGAGTACTCTGACTGAACAAAGTGCCAACAATCATGCATGATGAGATAAGAAATAGAAATAGTTTTTTCATTGCTGATAAGTTAAAGTTCGATCAAAAATAGCACTTTTTTAGTAGCCTGCAAACAGACGAATCAACCTGTCTGCGGTCCCTTTCGGGAAAGATATTATACCTTTCATAGATCAGCAGCTCCATCCGGTGCATGGAATTCAACGGTTTGTTTGCCCGGATATAGGGAACATCATAGGGAGAATAGAAACATATTACAACATCGGTCCCGGAAAGATTAATTGCAAATAAAATAAGTCAGTGACTTCTTTGTTAAATGATAACCCCCATTCAATTTCATTTTTTAGTCTTTCGGATATCCTTGCAAATTCTTCGGGATTTACGCCAGAATCATGTTGAAAAGTGAATTGTACAGAGATTATTTTTCCATAACTTGTGAGTTTTGCAGTAATAAACCATCTCTTTTTATTCAAAGGGATAAAGTTGATGTCAGAAATTTCTTTTCTTACAATCGGATATGCCTTAGAGGTGTCAATAGTCATACTTTTTAATTCATATCCAAAAGCCTCTTGTTCTGGTTTAAAATTATTTTTCCAATTTTCATCTTCGTACATTACATATTTCAACTTATCAGGAGAATCTGAAGATCTAATCTCTTCCCTTTTTAATTTCAGATTATTCTTTTCTTTGTTTTGAGAATAAGATAAAAATACAAAGAACAGCACTAAAATACTTACGAATATTTTTGTTTTCATATCTGGAATCATAATCTTAAATATGAGAATTTAAAATCCTTTAATAGATCATATAAATTACATACAATGCAGATAAGTATCTACAAGTTTTCCTATTTCATCATTTTTACCGTACAATTGTTCGCTGAGGTTTACGTCGTTATATGATTTCAATTGACGAATCAACCTGTCTATTGTCCCTTTAGGAAAGATATTATTCTTTTCGTAAAAAGTTCTGTCATTCTCAAGACATTCAGCAGAATTCCAGCATGATTCGGGTAGCTGTGCTAATTTCTCTATTGTTGCTTTGTTTTCCTCCTTGAAGATATTGACTCCAACATACAGCTGACTCGCTCTCTTGAGTGCATCCGGCATCTCAAGACCAAGTTGTGCCGCCATAATGAGGCCAGCCATCAGGAGATACAGATCGGCAGATCCATCCGGCGCACGGAATTCAACGGTTTGTTTGCCCGGGATATAGGGAACATCATACCTCTCATGTGGATTGGCATCTTTTATCATGTGCGTCTTGGCGATCCAGCCAAGAGGTACACGAACAAGAGCTGAACGGTTGGTATCTCCCCAGCAAATATAAGTGGGTGCTTCCTGATGGGGTACCAGCCGGAGGTAAGAGAGAGGAATCGTATTTCCAAAGGCTGACAGAGAGGTTGCCTTTTCGAGCAGTCCTGCCATAATTTTACGGGCGGTATCACTGATAGTGTCTTCATCCACCATACAATTGACTCCATCCTTTTCAACCATCATATGAATATGCAGACCACTTCCTGCTTTTCCTACCGTTATTTTGGGTGTAAAACTGACATTTACGCCATATTGTTGTCCCAACATCCGCAAAATCCATTTAGCTATCAACAACTGTTCTACTGCCTCTTCTGGTTCCACAGGTTGAAATTCGATTTCATGCTGTTCGTAATAAAGGGTGTCAGCAGTAAAATTACCCACTTCAGAGTGGCCATATTTGATTTTTCCACCCGTTTGTGCTATGAGATTCATCGCTTCAGTTCGAAGATGCTCCCATTTTGAGAAGGGCAACGAATTATGATATCCTTTCTGGTCAACAGCAGGATAATTCTCATCCACCTCACTTACAACATAAAACTCAAGCTCACCCATCGCTTTGAAGGTGAGTCCCGTTACCCGTTTAAATTCGGCATTGGCCTTTCTAAGAATATATTCCGGGGCACTTTCAAGCGGCTTCCCCTCCTTGGTGTAAAAAGAACAGAGTATGTCAAGTGTAGGCACTTCTGAAAAAGGGTTGACATAGGCTGTTCTGAATTTCGGAATGACATAAAGGTCGCTCGAGCCTGCCTCAATGTATGAAAAAAGACTTGAACCATCAACTCTTTCGCCGGTCGCCAATATGGATTCAAGATAATCTTTACTGGTAATAACAAAGTTGAGAGTTTTTAATTTTCCGTCTTCACCTGCATAGCGAAAGTTTACCATTTCAATGTTGTTCTCTTCGATATAGCGGATGATATCGTGCCGGTTAAATTCGGAAGCCGGTTTGCGCAGATATTTCACCAGCTTATTTGGATTCAGTACAATTTCAAGTTCTCTCATTGGGAAGGTCTGTTATTAAGTTTGAATTTCGGTTTGCAATTACAGCAATAAGTAAGCCTTTATCTATGACGATTCTCAATATTCCAGCGAAAACAGAATATTTGCAAATCCATTTCAACTGCAACTCATTTTCAGTTTAGTTATAATCTGAATTTTTAATCGAAATAATTTAGTTATTGATTGTGGAAAAGTGTTAATTTCGTTCCTGTATTCGCAGTTCTTTTTCATTTTTCGGGGTGTAGCGCAGCTTGGTAGCGCGCGTCGTTCGGGACGACGAGGTCGTCGGTTCAAATCCGGCTACCCCGACAAAATGGGGTTTCACCTCATGTCATAAAGCTCTTAAATCACTGGATTTGAGGGCTTTTTCATTTTTCCCATATCAATTTATATCATCTGAAATCAATCTAAATGTGCCCTAATAGGTGCCCTATTTTTTAATATTATATTTGGGGCACCTATTAGGGCACCTATCTGGCTGTATATATTTATGATATAAGCATTTACAACAATGCAACTTCATAAAATCTGATCTGTTTTGCAGCCGTTTGGACGAGTTTTTTGTGCCCTTTTTTTGGCTTATGTTCAAAATAGATCATTTAACGCTAAATTGATTGATATGAAAACAGCTAACACATTCGGTATCTCATTCTATCTGAGGAGGTACAAAATAAAAGATGGGAAAGTGCCCATTTATGTAAGAATTACGGTGGACGGTCAAAGAACTGATCTCGCCCTTAAAACAGACATCGAAATTGACAAGTGGAACAGCCTCAAAGGAATTGCAAAAGGCAAAAGTGAAGAAATCCGTTCTATAAATGATTATCTGGAAAAAGTAAGGAGCAGGCTGATGGACTGCTATAAGGAGCTTTTGCTCAAAAACAAACTCATAACAGCCGATTTGATTAAAGACATGTTTAGTGGAGTTGAAGCCAAGGAAAATACCTTGATTTCAGTATTTGATTACCACAATGAGGTAATGAAATCAATTCTTGAATGGGGAACTCTAAAAAATTACTTCACCACTAAGCGCTATATTGAAGAATTTATTTCTGCTCAATACCATTCGAAAGATTTTTACCTCTCGCAACTGAATTACAAATTTCTTATTGAGTTTGACCGTTTTATAAGGACATACAAGCAAAAAGATCAAAAACGTCCCTGTGGACAAAATACGATCATGAAACACATTGAACGACTTCGAAAGGTTATCAATATGGCCATCCGGAACGAATGGCTCGAACGTGATCCATTTCAAAAATTTAAGCCTAATTTCATTAAAACAAGCCGGCAATTCCTCACTGCGGATGAATTGTCAACTATCGAAAAAAAAGAGTTTAAAATTAACAGGATTGAACAAGCCAAAGACATATTCATATTCAGCTGCTATACGGGTCTGGCTTATATTGATGTTTTTAATCTTAGGCAAAACAATATTGTCCGTGGAATCGATGGTGATTACTGGCTTTACACAAGCAGAAAAAAAACTGATGTTTCGGTTCATATTCCGCTTTTACCAGAACCTTTGGCAATCATTGAGAAATATAAGAACAATCCAAGAGTTCAGGCATCTAATAAACTGATACCCTCGTACTCTAATCAAAAACTGAATTCATACCTTGGTGAAATCGCTGATTTGTGTGGCATTGAAAAACCTTTAACATCACATATCGCCCGGCATACTTTTGCTACAACAGTAACTCTTTGCAATGGTGTACCTATAGAAACGGTGTCGAAACTTTTAGGTCATACGAGTATTAAAACAACACAAATTTATGCAAAGGTAATCGAACAGAAAGTGAGTGATGATATGAAACAGCTAAGAGAAAAATTGAACATTGATAAGAATTCCAATAGAAAAACCGGATGAATAAAAACTTTTCTGGTGACCTACATCTCTTTAAAACTCAAATTCTGTCATTAGTTTTGCCCCTGCCCGATCACTATGAAAACGCATTACAGACAATTCCTCAAGATGTAGTTGACCTTGAAGCTAAAGCAACATCTCATCTTAAAAAGATGAGATTCAAAGTATAATCTGTCACATATTTATACTATATTTGTGACAGGATAAATGATAATTTATGTCAGAAAATACAGAAAAACAGATAATTAAAAAAATAAAAAAAGCCAGAAGGGGTACGCTTTTTTTTAACGAAAGTTTTCTTACTATCGGGCAAGCCGATGCGATAAGAAAAGCATTGGAACGTCTGGTCAAATCGGGAGAAATTCAACGGGTAGCAGTTGGCATTTATGTGCGCCCGGAAATAGATCCGGTGATCGGAAAAGTAAGTCCGGGCATAGATGCGATTGCGATGGCTATTGCCAAGCGAGATAAAGCGCGGATAGTGGCTACAGGTATATATGCGCTCAACCAGTTAGGGCTATCTACCCAGGTTCCGATGAATGTGGTTTACCTTACCGATGGCGCTCCCCGCAAAATAAAAATAGCAGGCAGGCGGGTAACCCTTAAAAAGACGACCCCAAAGAATGTAGCTGCTGTAGGCGAAATAAGCCGTTTGGTTATTCAGGCTTTGCGCGAAATAGGAAAAGATAAAATTACCGGACAGGAAATTGAGCACCTGCAGCAATTGCTTCGAAAAGAAAAACCAACCCGGCTGGAACACGATTTTTACCTGGCACCAGCTTGGATAAGAGAAATAATGAGGCCAGTATTAAAAGAAACCAAAAATGAGTAAAGAGACCATAGAGGAATGGTTGAAGTTAAGCGACCAAACCAAACGAAATATTTTTGGCGAAACAGCCTTACGCAAAGGCATTCCCGAAAATGCCATTGAGAAAGACTGGTGGGTGGTGCAAACCTTATCGCTCCTTTTCTCTCTGAATTGTGCCCCTTACCTTATTTTTAAGGGAGGAACATCGTTAAGCAAGGGATGGAATCTGATAGAACGGTTCTCAGAAGATGTTGATCTGGCTTTAGACCGGGAATTTCTTGATTTTAAAGGAGAATTAACCACACGCGACATCAAGAACCTCCGCAAAGCTTCCAAAAAATACATCATCACCACGTTTACCGACGAACTGCAAGATGCATTTTTGGAAGCCGGTTTTAGTGAAGTTCAGGTACGGGCCCGTGAATTTGCAAGTAGCGGACAAGATCCGATGATTGTGGAGATTTATTATCCAAAACTTACCGAAACCGATAGCTATTTAAAGCCCGGCATTTTGGTGGAAATTGGCAGCCGATTTCTGATGGAACCTTTTACACTTTGTAGTTTTTGTACGATGGTGGCAGAGAGTTTTGCTGGTAGTCCCTTTTCTGATGCTCCCATTACAGTGCCAACAGCAAGCCCTGAACGCACTTTCTTAGAGAAAATATTCCTGTTGCATGAGGAATTTCAGAAACCACTTGAAAATATCAAGATAGAGCGAATGAGCCGACACCACTACGACATAGAAAAGCTGATGCACCTCGAAGCTTCTGTTGCGGTTTTGCAAAATGCCGGATTATACCAAACAATTGTGGAACACCGCAGTAAACTGACCCCGCTGGCCGAAGTTGATTACACATTGCAAAATCCTAAAAACATTCGGTTTTTGCCACCGGAAGAAATATTGCCAGCATGGGAAGCCGACTACAAACAAATGCAGGAAAATATGATATATGGCAACTCATTACCTTTTAATGAATTAATGGCAAAACTGAGTGAATTGCAAAAACGAATCAACGACATTCAATGGAAGTAAGGAAAGGATATAAACAGCCTGAAGTCGGGATTATTCCTGAAGATTGAAAATTATTAAATATATCAGCAGTTTTCAAGCTAATATAATGTTTGATTCCTGCTGTTTTGTAAGATTGAGAATCTTTAAATTCATGGTAGATGCTGCTGCCTTGCGGATTTTTAGTGGCATCCGTCAGTGGACGGACTTGTTCTGGCACGCCATTTTCAATTGTTTAAGGTTTAATTTTTAGAGAAAGCCTTCGTCAGCCATTGAGAGATATGAATCAGTGGTCATAATCAGGTGATCCAGAAGTGGAATGTCGAGGAAAATACCTGCTTGTTTAATCTGATTCGTGATCTTTCGGTCAGCATCACTAACATCAAGATTGCCAGATGGATGGTTGTGCGCCAAAATTATTGAAGTACAGGAAGCTTTAAGTGCAACCTGGAAAATCACACGGACATCCACAACTGCACCGGTCATTCCACCTTTCGAAAGCTGATGATAACCCAGTATCTGGTTCTGGCGGTTGAGCATCAGCAAATAGCTGAATTCAATGTGTTCGTAAGCCGGCCAGAATATTCTGAAAGCATCAGCGGCATCTTTGGAGCCGGTCACTTTCATTCGGTCTTTGGCTTTTACATGCGAGGAATAAGAAATTTGTACTTCTGCTATTGAATCTGAAATCATTGTTTTCACCGGTGCCTTCCGGATTTATATTGGCTTCTGGCTCGCCTGTTAATTTGAACCAGTGACCATTGAGCCAGGCGGATTCTTGTCAAGGGCGAATGTCAGTTTCTGCCTTTCGTGGGCTGAAAGTGACCGAGCACGAAGTGCCGGGAGGTAATGCGCCAAATGTTATCATCCGCATCACCGGACGGCCCTTGACTTTTCAGATCCGGCGATCAATAACATTGGTGAGTAATTGGAGGAGAGAGATCTTCTAAAAAAATATTAACAACCTTATTAAAAAGTTAATGAAAAAATTAAGCAGTAAGATTACGAACAAAAAAAGAGGCCCGAAGGCCTCTCATACTATTCAATAGAACCAGTA